>CAJXUM010000611.1 GCA_913060855.1 uncultured Lewinella sp.
AGCCTCGGTCTCGTGGGCTCGGAGATGTGTATAAGAGACAGAAGCAAGCCAATCAGCCACGCATCGTTTCTATCCGGGTGACCCCTCGTAATATCTATGCAGAAAAAGGAGGCCAGCTTGAAATATTGGGCATCAATGATTTGGAGTCAAGGGCGGCTCAATTACAAATTGAAGTCGTGAATGCATCCGGGAAAGTAGTACATCGAAAGGACATCAAAACAGACTGGGCTACTGGCATATCTTCTCTCCACAAAGAAATGCTGGCGACTCGATCATGGTCAGGCAACTACCGCATTCAGGTAAAAGTGCTGGCTGATGACGACAGTATCCTAAGCGAAAACCACTATTCCTTTGATGTCTTCAAAAGTAGAACGCTGCGAATGCGAAAGGCGAAAGTTGCGCTCCTTGATAAGACTAGTCCACTTAACAACTACTTCACAGAAAGGAAAATCGAGGTTTCAACTTTCAATGCTGCAACGCCCTTTTCTACCCCTGTCTTTATCACCGGTACTTTGGGAAAAAGACCATTAGCACAAGCCGCTCATCCAGCCTTGTTTGACTTTATACGGAAGGGCGGAACAGCCATCTATAT
Source organism: uncultured Lewinella sp. (assembly GCA_913060855.1). Taxonomy (GTDB): domain Bacteria; phylum Bacteroidota; class Bacteroidia; order Chitinophagales; family Saprospiraceae; genus DT-111. Next base: position 593 of record CAJXUM010000611.1, read on the forward strand.
CGAAGGTATGGAAGCATCTATCACATCCGACAACGAGACTTTTCCATTCTCTGCGAAGACTCATCCTTCGGTTGGATTATGGACGTGTATTCCGCATTTAGTTCACGAACACCCTTTATTTAAGGGCCTACCTGTAAATGGTCCAATGCGTGATATTTATGAAAATGTTTGGGCGAGAAATACCTTGCGAAACTTAAAAGGCATGGAGGATACCGTCATTGAAACGGTAGTCGGTTCAATGGGGTTTGATTGGTTTTCGAGAGAGCATAAAATGCACTACTCCGGCCCTGGCGAAGAATGGTGGGGTTCAGATGTAGCATTAATTCCAATGGGTAAAGGACGCGTGATTGTCTCGCAATTACAGTTGATGCAACACCTAGATAAAGACCCAGTAGCAGATAAAATCATGAGCAATCTGATGACTTTTTTAATGAAAAAATGATGAAAAGCTTAATTATATTAGTACTTGTATTAGCCTATAGCATAGGCTCCTTTGGGCAAGACATCCCCCTAGCAAAAGGCATTTGGTTCAATCCAACAGCACTCACTACGCAGGATTTCGATTGGCAAGCCCAATGGATCTGGCTCGATGAAAAGGGAGAATCGGATGTGATGCTCGCGCGATACTCTTTTGACTTCTCTATATCATCATCTAGCGAGGTACATGTCCGCATCACCGCTAGCTCGCAATATCAATTGTACCTCAATGGGCAATACATCGCGCAAGGCCCTGCTCGTTCTGCCCCCCACCATCAATCCTTTGATATTTGGGATGTACGTTCTTTATTGCAAAATGGTAAAAATACCCTAGCGGTTCGCGTTCATCATCAAAAGGGGAAGTATGCCTACCATTTCGATGGCCGGGCTGGTTTGTTGGCTCAATTAGATATCACCAATAATGGCGAAACCACCAGTTACTTTACGGATGACAGTTGGAAAGTATCCCCCGATCTATCCTGGAGTAAGGAAGCAGCTATCATTAGCCGCTTTCAATTGGTTGTGAATGACAAGGTTGATTTGCGGCAACAAATGAAAAGCTGGAAGGAAAATGACTTTGATGACTCCTCTTGGTCAGCAGCTAGGCCACTTTTTAGAAAAGTAGGCTGGCCCAGTGTCCAGAAAAATGCGCGAGCCCATGCATTGACGCCCCCTTGGACGGCCCTGATTCCAAGGGATGTGCCTTACTTGATGGAAAGGGAAGAAAAGGCCATCAACCTCATCGAAGCCAAAACTATCCAAGCAGAACAATCCGATAGTGAGGATCCAATCCCCTTAAGCGGTCAATTGGATATGGACATTATAAAAGACTTAGCCCTGTACAAAACAGGAGAAGGCGCACTACGCCTTCCCACTGTCACCAATGGGAAAAAACACTTCCTACTATTCGATTTTGGAACAATCCGAAATGGCATGCCACAATTGGAAATCGAAGGGGCCGTAGGAACAAAAATTGAAATCAGGTGCGCGCCTTTTATCGTCGATCATGCATTCAATCATAAGGTAGTCTTCTCCGATTTCAAGGATGAAATCATTTTATCTGGCACCCGCGACCAATGGGAAGCCACGTATTGGAAACCCACCCGATACATGGCGCTAGTCATTGACAATCGCTCGCCTATACAACTGCATAATGCGGGGATTCGTTACCTCAGATATCCATTTGAGCAAAAAGGAAGCATGCATTCCTCTGATGCGCCCTGGGTGGAGCAGTACATGAAAGCCACCGCCAAAACCATCGATGTTTGCACCACTGATGGCTATACCGACAACTATCGCGAGCGACGGCAATATGCCCAAACCGGCTACTACGGTGCCATGGGCAACTACTGGATTTATGGCGATCACAGCTTGCAGCGGCGTTATCTCGTGCAGGTGTCGCAGGAGCAAGAAGCGAATGGCATGATGCCAGCTTATGCGCCTTTGGCCAAAGATGATTTCATGATTATCATGGATTCCAATTGTCTGTGGATAAGAAGTCTGCGCGACTATTTTTTGCATTCCGGCGACGAGCTGACGGTACGACAATTACTCCCTGCCGCTCGAAAATTAATGGCCTTACTACACAGTTACACCAATGAACTAGGTCTCATTGACAATCCTCCGTATCCCTATTGGCTTGATCATGCTCAGATTGATCGTCGTGGCGCCAATCTCAACCTCAATGGTCATTATTTGGGTGCATTGGATGATTTCGCAGAAGTGCTGACGTGGCTAAATGATGCGGAAAGTACCAGCTATGAAAGTCGCGCTCAACTGCTTCGCCAATCCATCCGTGAGCACTTCTGGGATCCCGAAAAGCAACGCTTCGCCGATGCCCTCATCGATGGCCAACGCTCGAAGCTAGCTGGCGAACACGGCAATACCATGGCCCTCGCCCTGAACGTAGCTACGCCTGAACAAGCCCAACTAGTAGCACAACAATTATTAGTAGAAGATGAACTGACTTACGTCAAACGGGCTTCGGGCATGACTGTCGTTACCCCGGCCATGTCCTACTTTCTGCACAAGGGTCTTTGCAATTATGGCTATATCGACGAATCGTTCGCCCTCTTCCGCCGCCGTTTTGACAAGATGCTTTTGCCCCATTCCAATCAGACTTTATTCGAAGAATGGTGGTTGGATAAAAGCGGTAGAAGCGGACAGGCAAAGCCAACAAGCAGAAGTGACGCCCAGACAGAAAGCTGCTTCCCTCCTGCCCTATTCGGCGAGTTTTTATTGGGTGTCCAACCCTCACAACCCGGTATGAAGGAAGTGGAAATATACCGCGCTGATTCGGATTTAAAGCACATAGCAGGGGAAGTCCCTTCTCCCTTTGGATTACTTTCTGTCGATTGGGAATTTGAAAAAGCAGGAGGAGGCGAATTAAAGTTGGAAGTACCCACAGGCATGCAAGTCAAACTTAATGTAGAAAGCCTAAAAATTAAGGCACCAAAACTGATTCAAGTCAACAACCGAGGCTTATCTGCTACTGAAAAAAACAAGACATTTACCCGCTTAGAAGCAGGTAAATATCTGATTGAATTTTGATTCAACACACCAATGAGAATTAGCAGGGTGATGCCATGTAAGGCACTACCAGAAGAGCATGTTAGAGCAACACAATTGGGGTCAAAAACATCCTTTTTTCGCTAATACCTGACTCCCGTCAGGCAGGTTTCGTTCCCTTTTTGTCATGATCTATGGATATACCATTCAAAAAGGGCCTTGTCTTAGCAAAAAGATCACACTTTCCATCTCCAAAAGTCTTGCACTAACATACGCTAACAATCAATCGCCCTTCAACCGAATATTATTCTATTTTAGTAATCCTCCAGAGTTGCCCCGAGTAATTACCCGTGTCAGCTAAAATCGGTTTATTGGCCTCCTTGTCATTTATGATATCTAATGATTTGCCCTCACCTTGCCATTGGGTCGAAAGGCGATAATAACCCTCTCCAACAGCTGTAATTTTCCAGAGTTGTCCGGTGTAATTACCCGTGTCAGCTAAAATTGGTCTGTTAGCCTCATTATCATTTAGGATATCTAATGATTTACCCTCACCTTGCCATTGTGTCGAAAGGCGATAATATCCATCCCCAACAGCTGTAATTTTCCAAAGTTGTCCGGTATAATTACCCGTTTCAGCCAAAATCGGTTTGTTAGCTTCATTATCATTTAGGATATCTAAGGATTTACCCTCACCTTGCCATTGATTAGTTAATCTGTAATAGGCAATGCTATCAAAAACATTGCTATTGACTTCTTCTACAGGGGCTTCTTTCCCCTGACTCCACCTATGCAGATCATCTAAGTTGAATCCGTCCTGGGCTGATAAGCCCGAAAACAAAAAACAGGAGAGGAAACCCAACAATAAATTTCTAATATTCATAAGTGCATAATTTTAATTACGTGATGGAAATGTTCCTTGAAGGGCAATAATGTAGCGCATACCTAAATAGGGGTTTCTTATTGAAAAAGGTTGACTCCCACCAGTTAGTTCAGAGTTGTTTTTTTCTGAATTGGCAATCTGTGTATTGCTTGCATTTCCGACCGTAATAAATGAATTAGCACCTTTTATATATTTGTGTTGTGTTTCCTTAGGGTGCATGGCAAAACCTGGAGCTCCAGTAGAGACGAGATGATTATGACTTGGTAGGTTAGTTATGCTTAAAGTAGTACTTTCTATCCCCGCTTTTTGGCCCTCTCTAATAGTTGACAACCCGGGTCCGTTTCCTGCACCAATTGGCGTTCTTCCTCTTAGATCAGGTAAAGCAAAAGTGGTTCTGCCATCTCCACCATAAATAGTACCTAATAGCTGTCTCTTATACACATCTCCGAGCCCACGAGACCGAGGCTGATCTCG
>CAJXUM010000612.1 GCA_913060855.1 uncultured Lewinella sp.
TTCGTCGGCAGCGTCAGATGTGTATAAGAGACAGCCCTAAACCTAAGACAGCTCTTTCCGCGCTTTGAGCAGCGCCTCTTTCACCTCCACTATACTCTCCCACTCTCTTCCTTTTTCTCCATGCTCTATTCCACAGTAGCCATGGTAACCTGCCTTTAATACGATTTTCATCATTTTATTATAATCCAAAGGAGATTGATTGCCCTTGTTATCCCAAGCCGTAATTTTTACGCTTACACCTTTTGCATAAGGCATCAATTTTTTGACCCCTTTATAAGCATCATAAGACACATTGGTCCCATCTTCTAGTTTACTGATCCGGAAATTACCAAAATCGGGCAGCGTTCCGACCCCTGGATGATCTACTTTTTTCATTAAACCAGCCAACCATTTTCCATTACTCGTAAAACCTCCATGGTTTTCGATAATCACATCGATACCCATAGGTTTGGCATATTCGCACATCCTATACAATCCATCTGCTACCAAGTCTTGCGACTCCTTGAATGCCTTCTTGTCTGTACTCCAAGGAATGGAGGAGTAGGCATTGACCCGTATAGAATGACAGCCGAGAAACTTTGCTGCTTCTACCCATTTCTTATGGTTTTCTACGGTTTCAATCCGCTTTTTTTCTTCGGCATCGCCTAAGAGGCCCTCTCGGTCACACATGATCAGGACGGAAGTAACTCCTTCCCCATCGGCACGCGTCTTCATTTCCTTTAAATAGGACTTGTCTTTGGCCTTATCCATAAAGAACTGGTTGACATATTCAATGGCATCAATCCCGTGCTTCTTGGTGAGAATGGGAAAATCTAGGTGATCTATTTTTCCCGCAAAAAGTGATTTATTGATAGACCATTCTGCTAGCGAAATCTTAAATAGAGGATCTGCTGGTAGGGTCAGTGCTTTTGCTGATACGCCGGTGAATCCAAGCGCAGCCGTAGCTAAAGTTGTTTTCTTGATAAAGTCTCTTCGTTTTAGTTTGTTCTCCGTCATGATGGAATACTTAGGTATATCTGTTGTGATCAAATTAATGGAAGTGGTTGAGAATCCTGAAGGTGTTTAAACAATTACAAGAAGAGCAGGTGCATATCTATTTCGGGCTTCAAGCTTCACCGGCTCTACATCTCCCAGCCTTTTCTATATTCTCTAGTTAAAAACGCATTGGCGGCTTCATCATTGGTGATTTTCGTATTGGCAGAATCGTAATGAATCTTCTTCCCCGCGCGCAGAGCGATCGCTGCCAAATTGATAGATTCAGTGAGCGTAGCCGCGTTGGAGAAGCTACCTGGTGAGGGCTTATCATTCAAAATGGAATCAATCCAAATCTCTGTTTTTCGGTCTATCTCTTTCTCCTTCTCCTGCAATACTTTTTTACCTGTGTAGGCTTTCATTTTTTTATTGGGGATAATCTCTGGAGATTCACCCCTAAACCCGCCTAATATCTTTCCTTCTGTACCTACGAATAGTATACCTTCATTAGGCGTATCCCTATTATCGGCTTCTAGCTCAACTGGCGCGAAAGGCTTCATACCTCCATCATACCAATAGAGATCAAAAGCTGGCAAACTGGTTTGTGCGGGGTACTTCAATTGAATCATACTAGAATAAGGAAAGGCCACATCATTAATGACTGGCCGGCAAACGCCATCTATACTGGTACGGGTGAGGGTGCCAAAAGCTTTAGCACTGGTCGGGGCCTTATCAATACCAAAGATATTGAATAAGGGAAAAAGGCTGTAATGCCCCATATCAGCTACGCTACCGCCACCAAAGTCGTACCAGCCCCTAAAGACATTATGCGTATAGTTGGGATGATAAGGCCGATCTGGAACTGGGCCAAGCCACATGTCCCAGTTGAAGCCTTCAGGAATAGGTGGCTTATCAGTAGGTGTACTGGTCCATTGAGGCCAAACGGGTCGGAAAGACCAATTATGGATTTCGGTCAAGGTACCGATTACACCATCGTCAATCCATTGTTTGATGAGTTCATACTCTGGACGGCGACTCCAGGCTAATAGATGAGTTTTAACTCCTGTCTTTTGAGCCGTTTCAATGGTTAATTTACCTTCTTTAATGCGGTTGGCAATAGGCTTGTGGGTGATGACATGTTTACCCTTTTTCATAGCTGCTATCGCTATTGGCGCATGCAGATGATCAGGTGTCATGATTTTTATCGCATCAAGATCCTTTTCTTGAGCTAATAGTTCTCGAAAATCGACATAGGAGGAACAGCCTTTATATTGGCCTCCAGTGTTGTTTTTGCTGTAGTATTTTTCTACATAGGCTTTCCCCATGTCCCGCCCACCAGGGATTCCCTTTACATCTGCTCCAAAGCTTTTATCACCCAGGACATTCCGCATACCATTGAGTAGGCCAGCGGGTGACCAATCTAGGTAATCCATCGAAAATTGATTGGGATCACAAACGGCCACGACCTGTACATTCGGATGTGTGAGCAACTTACCCATTTCGCGTAAGCCCTGCGTACCGCAGCCAATGTTGGCGATCGTTATTTTGTCGGAAGGAGGGACATAGCCCGTTCCTCCTAGAACATGTCTAGGTACAATTGAAAAAGTGGCAGCTGTCGCGGCTAAATTGATAAACGCTCGGCGCTTGATCTTACTTTTGGGTTCCATACTGCTTCGTTTTTCTTTTGGCTTGTCTAAAGGATATTAGAGACAAGTCTAAGATAATCAAATTTCTAATTTGGACTATCCCGAGTTGGAAGAAAAACGAAGACAGGACTTTAGCGCTGCATTCGATGGTATTCCCTGAAGGAGATCATCCGACGCTCTTGCTCATACCATAATGCAAGGTTGATGCACTTGAGGCTTTGCCTAAAATTCAATGTTGTGACGTATTCATTGAATATTGGATTTTCAGCCACACATCGCTCTAAGTGATAATTGGGAATCTGTGAATTTAAATGATGGATATGATGAAACCCAATGTTGCCAGAAAGCCATTGAAATAACTTAGGTAGCTTATAGTAGGTACTCCCACGCATGGAAGCCAAGAGGTGATCCCATTGTCCTTTTTCAGCTTTATAGTTCTCTTCATGCTGATGTTGGATATAAAACAACCAATAGGCAATCATCCCGAAAAAGAAGAGTGTCGGCACTAGAATCAATAAGAATTCTTTCCATCCTAGGAAGATCGCCAAAGTCGTGTAGCCAATCACTAGCGCAAAATTGTTTAAGAGATGAGATCTTCTAACCTTCTTCCAGGCTTTGATTTGGACCAATGGATAGCGAATCGAAAAAATCAAATAAATAATAGGCGCAAAAAAGAAGGTAACTGCTGGACTTCGAAAAAGGCGATAGAGATTCCTTCGCCAAGTGGGCAAGGCTTGAAATTCCTCTGTACTTAGAAAAGTGATATCTCCAATACCCCGGTACTCCATTTGGCCATTATGTGCATGATGCAAATTATGAGTTTGACTCCAAAATTTATAAGGTATTGTACTAAAAGCGCTAGAAGTAAAACCTAGAAAATTGTTGACCTTCCGCGATTTTAAGAAGGATTGATGTCCGCAGTCATGTTGTATGACAAAAATCCGGATCAGGAAAAAAGCAGCGGGAATCGATAAGCCAACCGTGATAAGGTAAGACCAATTGAGGCTAAAATACATGAGTATCCATAGCCCTATGTAAGGTAAAAAAGAGTTAAGGATTTGGATGACTGCTTTCGAAGTATCAGGCTGCTGGTATTTTTTCAGCATAGACCGCCAATCTTTCAAGTTTTCTTGTAGGGCAATATTCTGCAGTTCAACGTCTTGTAAGGCAACGTCTTGTATCATTCCGTATTTGTTTGATCATGCGAAAGAAATGGCAGTTTGAATAATAGGCTTTGACCTAGGATAGACCATTTCTAACCTTGTACATGTATGTGTTAATGCTATCCTAGGGGTGTCATGTAACAAATAACTATCGAGTTACCGCGCCTAAAAAAGCAAATACCATAACTAAAACTTAATGGAAAATTTTAATTCTAGAGGATTAGAAGAGAAGAAAAATCTAGCTGTTAAGTACTACTTATTGTTGAGCAAGAAGCGTGGATGCGCGAATCTACGACAAATAAATGCAAGATTTAAGAAAAACTTCTGCTTCCGCTCATTTTGGAAACTGTCTTACAGAAGACGTCTGATCAAGTGACCCCTATTAAAACAAGCGCAATAAAATAACAGCAAAACTTTCCTTTAAGCGCTTTTTCCGTATCTTTCTCGCCTGTAATCAATAACGAAGACCAACATGACAATAAGTAGTAAACAGCTGCTCAGAATTCCCCTATTATTATCGGGAATACTTTCTATTCTATTTTTTATTACGCAATGTAGTTCATCAAGCACTGATGGCTTAGCGGTCCATAAAGGTGATCATATTATTCTCATCGGAAACAACTTGGGGTCGAGGATGATGAATTACGGCCATTTTGAAACGGAAATGCATCTCCGTTACCCTGATAGCCTCTTGTACCTCCGTAATATGTGTGACGGTGGAAACACGCCAGGTTTTAGGCCGCATTCAGGACGGGTTTCGCCTTGGGCATTTCCGGGCGCTGAACGCTTTCAATCCGAACTAGCGAAAAACTCGGGTAGCCGAGGCCATTTCGAGACGCCAGATCAATGGATTACCCGGCATGAGGCAGATGTTATTTTGGCCTTTTTTGGCTACAATGAGTCTTTCCAGGGGGAAGCAGGTCTTAGTAACTACAAAGCTGAATTAGAAGCTTTTATCGACCATAGCCTGGCGCAAAAATATAACGGTAAAACCTCTCCGCAATTGGTTTTGATCTCACCTATTGCATTTGAAGACCTATCTGATATACAGGATACGCCAGATGGAAAAGCCGAGAATGTTAATCTTGCCTTGTATACCTGTCTCTTATACACATCTGACGCTGCCGACGAAGAGGATAGTGTA
>CAJXUM010000613.1 GCA_913060855.1 uncultured Lewinella sp.
GGCAGCGTCAGATGTGTATAAGAGACAGGTACTAACTAAGTACGTAATATAACTTCCCAATTGTGATTTTTTCCTCGCGGCTGCGAATAATGGAATAGTTAAGTTATTGAAAATATTCAAAAAGTAAATTATTCCGACATGTCACATCCAAGCATTATTCGATTGACTAAAAGTCTTATCACGATTAGTATTTTATTTATGAGTGGTCTCGCATTTACTCAAACTGAGTCCACCGCAAGTGGCCCCGAACAATCCATTGGAATTATCTACAGCGAAGCACTCCAATTGGTACAATCAGACCAACCTGGCTTTCCGGCCAACACTCCACAAAATGTAGATCCACAAGCCTTAGCAGACTTGGGCTTTGAGCAGGTTTATCCCAATACAAAAGTGATTTTCAAGATGAGAGATGGCAAACAACTTGTCGCTTTCGACTATCCTCAAAAAAGTAAAACCACTGTGCTTTTACTACACGGCGTATTGTCCAGTGCATACATGATGAACAAAACAGCAGGCTTGATCCGGGACGCCACACAAGCTCGCGTGATCGCATTGGACCTCCGCGGACATGGTCAATCAGATGGGGCGCCTGGAGATGTAGACTATGTTGATCAATATGTAGATGATATAGCCGATGTTATTGCCACCATTCAGAAGGAGACACCCGACGGTGAAATTATCTTGGCCGGACATTCCATGGGCGGCGGTATTTCCCTTCGTTATGCACAGCGTTTAGACTTACCTCCGGTAGATGGTTATCTTCTTTTAGCACCGCACTTAGGTCAAAATTCCCCTACTCTATTTAAGGAATCCACCGAACAAGCCCCAGCAGCGGATAACTTCTTAAAAGTTCATGGCTTACGGATTATCGGCTTGAAAGTATTGAATCTCATGCAGGATCACCAGTATGATCACTTGCCTGTACTTTTCTTCAACCTACCGGAAGGAATGCCGCTGCGCAATTATAGTTATCGAGCTAGTGAAAGTATGTCTCCGAGCGATTACAAATCGGGACTATTGGCGGTACAGCAACCTTTACTAGTGCTAGTAGGTAGCCAAGATGAGGCATTTACAGCTGAGGCATTTCCTTCTGCCATCGAAAGTTATAGCAAAGGGGAGATCCAAGTGATTAAAGGGCTTTCCCATAACGGCATTAGACACAGTGAAAAAGCAATGAATGTCATTGCCCGCTGGAGTAAAGAACAAGGCTTTAACAAATAAGTCTTCCAAAATTTCGCGCCAAAAATAGCGTTAGGGAAATGGGGCTTCTTACATCGAAAGGAAGTCCCTATTTTCTTGACCAAGATCTATCTATGCGAACCCCAAAATTTGGTTTTATCTTACTACTTATAGTTAATACTGTATATGGTTTTGGACAAGGAAGTCCGTTGTCCAAGCTAAGTGCAGGATGGGAAAGAGTAGAAAAGGAATTCGGCTACTCCTTACCAGAAGATTACAAAAATTGGATCATCAATTGCCAGTCTGATCTAAAACCCTCAAAGGGAATAGCTTGCATTTATGAAGGTGAAGAAGGCCTAGACCCCCATTATTTGTGGTCTGCTGCAAAAATCATCTCCAAAAATAAAGCGCTGCGATCAAAAGGGATACTCACCGAAAATGAACTGGCCTTTGGCCACCAGGGAGAGAATGACTTCCTGTTTTACAGAAGAGGAACAGATGGCTGGATGTCGAAAGTCTTTAGCTGGGACGAGGAATACGGTTGGGAGTATCGCCTATTTTCCATTGCACAACCCCATCCCTTCACCAAGGCTGAAACGGCTATTCAAGGGATAGAAACCATCGGATTCGATCGGCAGGATTTGAGCGAAATAGAAGATTGTCCTGATTGTCTCTATCATTATGCGATCGCGTTGCAAGCTTCCCCTGACGAAGATTTCTTCTCCATAGAACAAAATGAAAAGGCGCAATCCATCTTCCGACAATTGGCAAAGCTGGAACACCCAAAAGCTGCGGCTGAATTGGCCTTTTTTTATCAATTTCAAGATAGCGTGTTAATTGATGAGGTGATTAGGTGGCGAGAGAAAGCCATGGCTTGGGGCAGTGTGGAGGACTATTATGAGTTGGCGGATTTCATTATTGATTACCAACCCGAAGCCATTGAGAAAGCCATTGATGCTTTACATGTATTATTGGATCATACCAACTACAAAGGACGAGCAGCCCTGAAGTTGTCTCGGCTTTATATGCGCGGAACAGCAGGAAAACTTGACTATGAAAAAGGAATTCGATTAATCAATCAAAGTATCGTCACCGGGAACTTGAATGCGATAGCGGACTTGGGTTTTTATTATTACAAGGGAATGGGTGTCGAAAAAGATCTCCAAAAAGCCTATGATTTATTGCTTCAGGCGAATCAGATATCCATAGAGAAATGGGGCGGTGGCATGTGGGATGAACAAATCGAATTACTGAAAAAGGAAATGAAAAAATAAGCCGCTGATGTCACACTTTAGAACCCTTTTCTTCTTATGTTTATTAATGACTTCCAGCTTGGCTGCACAGACCGGAACCAGCACTTTTGGCATTCAATTGGGCAATCAAATATCCTTACCAACAGTCGGGAGTGCGGAGCAATTTGAGGGACAATTACTATTGCGCTACTCTTTCGGCTTTATCGGTAGAACCATCCTGAATGATCATTTAAAATTACGATTCATTGCCGATGTGAGAAAAGGGGTAATGGCCTTTGATTACGGTCTACAATTTGTCCTTAATGGCTACCAATATCAGTTGGGAGAAATTGCTACCACTACCGAACAACTCTCCCTAGAAGTGCCCTTGCTTATCACACTATATGATGAACGAAACGTCTTCCTACCCCGAAAGCTCACGCGTAAAGGCATCACGACTTTTGCCCGCTTGGGCTTCAAGCCGACCTTTTCCTTGCAAGCTGCCAAGGATAAAGAAATCACACAGGAGAATGAAACTCTGCGGAAAGAAGTCGATACACGCCTTTTCAATCTCCTATGGTCTTTCGGCGCGGGTATTCTACAAAATCATAAAAACGGGAATACTACCTTTTTCGAAATTGGGGTCAACTTGGGTCTCTTGCGACGAAATAAGGGCCAAGTGGAATACATCGATATCAGTAGCAGTTCATCGGAATCCTACTCCTTTGCCAATTCGGGGAGTTATGTTTCTGCCAATATGATCTATTTATTTAAATTTAAACCCTGGCGAGCCAACGATAAGCGCCCTTTACCTCCGGTTATTTACAACCCTAGGTTTAACCAATAACAATACATGCCGATGGAAGCAATTGAAGATTTCATCTATCATCATGAAGGGCAACAAAGAGAAATTCTCCTACACCTTCATCAGGTTTTAACGGAAGAACTAAATCTCAGTCCAAAGATCAGGTACAAGATTCCCTTTTATTACAATAAGAGTTGGATTTGCTACCTCAATCCTACCAAGCAGGATACCGTAGAATTGGCCTTTACTAGAGGCAATGAATTATCCAACGCACAGGGGCTACTGGACAGTAAAGGCCGACAGCAAGTATTCTCGATCGAAATCACCTCCCTATCCGACATACAGAACGAGGCACTCCATGAGGTATGGCAAGAAGCTATCTTACTAGATGAAACAGTGCCTTATGCTTCGAAGCGGTAAAAGGGATGATGCTTTTTTTTGGGAATTTGGACTTCTAGCGGGCTACTAAAGCAGGTCCTGAGTTGATAAATCACACTAATCGGCTCAAAAAATGCGTATATTTGAGCCGTAAATAGTAATTAATCGGCTCATGCAATACAATTGGCAACAAAAAGATTGGCCTAATTTTAAATATGATCTTGCTAATTTAGAGACTCCACTCTATCAATTTGCAGCGCGTCAAGGTCATATTTCTGGTTTATTAAAGGCCCTTCCCGAGGGAATACAACAGCAATCACTCATTGATATGATGGTTGCTGAAGCATTGAAGACTTTTGAAATTGAAGGAGAATATTTGAGTAGAGAAGATGTACTTTCCTCTATCCGAAATAACTTAGGTCTTAACCGAATACCTGAAAAAATAAAGGATAAAAGATCGGAGGGTGTAGCTCAATTGATGGTTAATGTAAGAGAGACTTTTGCGCAAAAATTGAATAAAGAAACCCTATTTCATTGGCACCAAATGATGATGGAGCCTTACCGAAACATCAACAAAGGGCAATGGCGAAAGGGTGAAGCTCCCATGCAAATTATATCCGGGCCAGCTGGAAAAGAAATCATTCACTTTGAAGCACCACCTTCAACCCTCATACCCGCTGAGATGAAGGGTTTTATCAATTGGTTTAATCATACCGCTCCACAGGGAGAACAAGCTATTTTTCATGCGCCAGTGCGTTCCGCTATCACTCATGTTTACTTTGAAAGTATCCACCCATTCGAAGATGGTAACGGAAGAATGGGGCGGGCTTTATCAGAAAAAGCACTCTCACAGGGTTTAGGACGCCCGATATTATTGAGTCTTTCTCAAGCGATTGAACACAAACGCCAGGCGTACTATGATGCATTAAAAATCGCCCAACGATCTAATGACATCACCAACTGGATTTTCTATTTTTTGCAGACAATTCTTGAAGCCCAGAAACAAGCCGAATTACAACTCAACTTTACCCTCTATAAAGCTCGTTTCTTTGATCGATTCAAACCAGCGCTCAATGCACGACAAGAAAAAGCACTTAAAAAGATGTTTGAAGCTGGACCGGGTGGTTTTAAAGGAGGGATGAGTGCTAAAAAATATGTGTCCATTACCAAAACATCCAAATCCACAGCTACTCGTGATTTGGTCAATTTAGAAAAAATGGGCGCCTTATTAGCGATCGGCCTTGGACGGGCTACCAAATATGAGTTAGCTAAGGAATGAAGAATAAATAACTAAGACCAATTACCGTTATCTTTTTCCACCAGCCG
>CAJXUM010000614.1 GCA_913060855.1 uncultured Lewinella sp.
CTCGGTCTCGTGGGCTCGGAGATGTGTATAAGAGACAGGCGCTACGCCTTCCGTCAAATCATTGTTGGGAGTAGCGGTGCCATGTGCATTAATATAGTCGATGTCTTGCGGACGTTTCTTGGCTAGCATGAGGGCTTCCGACATGGCAGCGGTTAAACCCCTGGCATCTGGAGAAGTCGAAGTCGCATGATAGGCGTCGTTTCGGATGCCAAACCCTGGAATTCTAGCTAGTGGTCGACTTTTGGACTGCTTGTAACTTTTTTCCGATTGTAGGATCAAAAAGCCTGCTCCTTCTCCTAGATTAATACCGCATCGGTCTTTGTCGAAAGGTTTGCAATGATCTTTGGATAATAGGAAAAGAGAATCAAAGCCGTTGATCGTTACCTTGGTCAAAGCATCTGCTCCGCCTACAATTACGGTATCTAAAATACCTGCTCGAATCATTCTACTACCCAGTATGATGGCATGGGTAGCGGAGGCACAAGCCGTATTGATATTGGTTACAAACCCCTTAATACCTAGTACCCTAGCCATCTCTTCGATACAGTCGGCGGCATCATGGGTCATAAAACGCTTGCTTTCTATACCCCCGTGCTTATATTGTTCGTAATAAACTTCGGTCTGCCTTAAGCCACCTACCGACGAAGCGCCAATAAAACCTACCCTTGATTGTAGGACACCTTCACCTGCTTGCCCCAAGGCTTCTTGTAAGGCCACCATCCCCAGTAATAAGGTGCGAGAATAATGGTCGGGACGGATCGGTAAAGTATTGGCGATGCTATATAATTCGGTATCGCTATAAGGTACCTCGCCTGCCGGAAACAAATGTTGCTTATGGGTATTTAGGTGAGCCATCTTGCGGATGCCTGTATCCCCATTCCAAAGATGTTCAAGGTGTTCATCTTTTCCTACGCCCAAGGCCGATATGAGGCCTAATCCAGTGATATATACGTCAGATTTCATCTTTGAAAAGGTTTGAATGGTCCGAGAATCTATGTGCTTACTGCGTCACGACTTCCTTCCGAGGTGGATCGGGTTGGTAAGTACGCTTGGCTGTCCACAGATAGTTTTTGATATTTCGGAGTATATCGTCGTAAGGAATATCTTTTTCCCAATCCGGTATGATTTGCTTCATTTCTTCGTACACCCGTCTGTTAGGAGTGACCAGTTGATCACCGATGTCGAGATAATCGATGGCATGGATAACCGCTTGACTATAGACGGCTAAGACCTCATAGGTGTTATGGATCACTTTTTGTGCCATCATGGCGGCATTGCTACCCATACTTACTACATCCTGGTTATCATTATTGGTTGGAATACTGTTGATATACAGTGATCCGCCTAAGGCTCTATTTTCTGCGACAGTGGAAGTAGCGGTAAACTGCGTACCCTGTAAGCCTAAGTTAAGCCCAAGGATCCCTTGGTTGATAAATGGAGGTAGAATACCATTGAGTCGACTGTTGAAAATATAATTGAGCTGGCGTTCCACTAAGACGGATAATTTAATCACTGACAGCTTTAGTTTATCCATTTCGAAAGAAACGTAGTCACCGTGGAAGTTTCCGCCGTGGAATACTTGCTTTGCTTCAAAGTCGATAATTGGATTATCGCTGACAGAGTTGATTTCATTCACTAGGGTACGTTCGCAATCTCTTAAGGAATCGAGAATAGGTCCTAGGATTTGCGGTACACAGCGGATCGAGTAGTACTCTTGCATTTTGGACTTGAGTACTTCATCTTGTTGATCTTCTAGGAATTCGTAATTGCCCGCTCGCGTTTTTACTCGGGTACTTCCCGATAATCTATTGATCAGCTTTCGCGCAATTTGTGACTGCCCCCAATGCTGCTTAGCATCGTTTAGGTTGGTGCTGTAAAAGTCATCGAAGACACCTAATACCTCATATAGCATAGAGGAGAAAACCAATACCCAATCCACTAACTTTTTGGTCGCAAAATAGTTGGAAAAACCAATTCCATTCATCGCCGCTGTCCCATTGATCAAGGCCAAGCCTTCTCGCAAATCTATCTTTAACGGTTCGATACCTAAGGGGCCAAAAACGTCAGGAGTAGAGCGGATTTTACCATTGTACCATACCCGTCCTTCTCCAATCAAGGCCAGTGCCACATGCGAAAGTTGTACCAAATCTCCACTTGCCCCTACGCCGCCATGTGCATAAATGACGGGATATATTTCATGATTGAGTAACTCACATAATAGCTCGATGGTGCGCGGATTGATTCCAGAATAACCTTGTGCTAACGAATTCAAACGAGCTAGTAAGATAGTACGAGTCAAGTTGGGAGATAGTATTTCTCCACTACCCGCAGAATGACTTCTGATCAAGTTGAATTGCAACTGCTTACTTTCTTCTGCAGGGACCATGTACTGTGCCATCGGCCCAAATCCAGTATTGACTCCATATACCAAATTGTCTTTGGCATGATCCATTAGAAAGTCAAAACTTTTTTGAACTCTACTGGTGGAATCATCTGCTACTTTGACTTTTCGCTTTCGATACACTATTTCGTAGATATCCTGTGTCGTTAATTTCGAGTCGTTAAATATATACATGGCTATAAAGGTTTTATAATGGATTGATAGATAAGGTCTTGAAGCAAATGCTCTCCAAGTAGTTGGCTGCCAGTTTGTCGACTCATAGGCCGTTCTTTTATTTTCTTGAGTAAGGCAAAAACAGGTGCTGATATTTTTGCAGATTGATAAGTGAGAATGTCCACTAGGTAGTACGACTCATCCTCTGCGTAAAAGTTGAAATGTTCTTTATTGAAAACCAGTGTCTTACCGGCGAAAGTCTTTTTGATAGTCCTAATCGTGTTTTTCCATTGCTGGAAAAAAGAGGTTTTTGTTTGCTGGGCATTGGCTAAACCTGTCAGTCGCTGATGAATGAATGGAAGCTCCTGCCATTGACAATAATGGCGTTGTAATTGGGTGTAAAACTGATCAAATAAGGCTTGTATACTTTCATCAACGCCGGTTTTTCCTGTTTGAGAGACCAGTATGGGATCATTGAAATAAATGGATACTTGTGATTCGCCCTCCCGAGGGGAGAAAATAGGAATCACGGGAATTTTTAGTCGTTGGGCAATTTCGAAGACATAAGTAGGGGCCATCAGTTTTAGTTGCCCCAACTGCGCTTCGGTGTTTCTTTTGTCATCCATCTCATTTTGAAAAAAGTCAAAATAGAACAGGATGTTTTTTCCTTTTTTGAAAGCGCTATAAATTCGAAAGACGGCATCGGGTTCTAGGCCACTGATATTTTCAGAGGCAAACACTTCTCTTTTGTTTTCATAGTTGGGGTCATTGCTATCGATAACGATGACGTCATTTCCAGCTAGTTCGCGGGTCACCGTGACGATGTCATATTCCAATAACTTAAGGGCGGTAGGTACGTGTAGATAACCACCGAAATGGAAGGCGCAAAATAGAAAGGGACCTTCTCCTTTTACCTCGTTTTTTACATTGAGAATCTGGTCGACCACAAAGTGTAGATGTAATTGGGTATCTAACTCTGTGAGGGCCAACTGCGATAGATAATTTTGGTGGGTTTGGGATTCTTCTGCAAACTGCTCTTCTCCAAAAAGATGGAAGCGATTCACATTGCAAAAGAGTTGCTGTTTTTCTGTATTCAATTCCTGAACAAAACCTCTTCCTAGCAAGTCGGGACGGTCGGCAATCAATTGTTGGGATTGCTGAACAGCCTGTTGATATGCTTGTGTACTGTTGATCATTTTGCTAGGTTTTTGACTTTTTCGCTAATCAGTTTCCAGTGTAATGGGAAGGGTAGGGCACCGAATCTCCCTGGAGAGATCGGTAGATCCCTCCCATTATTTGCGATTATTTCTAACATAAGTGCTAACCATTTCTGTCGATTCGAATGGAGGTAAGTGGGAAAACCGGGGCATTATATACCTAGGGGGTAAAACCCCGGTTCTTCCTACTTCAAGTAGTGGAAATTACTCTGCTTTTTCTACTTCTTCAGCTTTCACTTCACTGTCACCGAAGTCACAAAGTAAGCTACCAGCAGTGTCAGCAAAAGCGGCTAGTTGTACCATTTCCAAACGCTCTTCAAGCGCTACTACTTCAAAACCTTTGTTCAAATCTTTGATGTTCTTAGACATAGCAAACAGAATTTAATGGTTAAAAGAATGAATAAAAGTTTTGTGGTCCGTATCAAGATACCTGGTGCAAAACCGTCCGTTTTGTACACCTACGCATCTAGGGTTAATAATCGCTATGTAATAAATCAGTGGTTTATTTTCGCTTTAAAAGCGGTCGGATTATAAAGTGTTTTACAATGCGTGTCAGGAAGAAAACATTGATGAACAATCCAAAACAAAGTTTAGTTACTGTTGACCAATCTTCTTTCAGATAGGCCCACCCGAAAGCGGCAATTTTACTGCCAACAGCGGATAATTCCCAGCTGTTTTGAATGGTCAGCCAAGCCAAAGCTATCAGGATGAATCCCATTACTAATACATAACCAAAGGAGTAAATCAGAATAGGTAGTTCTTTATACAACAACCGTAAAGTACCGCCAACCGTATAGCCATCTCGGCTAATGATCCTCCGCAATAGCTGCACCGGATAGCGCCGGGCACGTTGTGTTAGGTTGGGCAGACCAAAGAGATCGCTATATACCCAGTAACCGTCATTGCGTAGGAAAGGATTGACCGAATACATGATGTAAGCTAAGTTGGCAATAAAGAAATACTTAAAGATGACTTGTATGTCCTGCCCTTCCGTAAGGTAATATCCGCCAACGAGTAGAATATTGGAAATGAGTTGGAAGTAAATTCCGCCAATATTTACGACGATGCGTTTCCAACGGTTGAGGTTCCATATACTGCTGTCTCTTATACACATCTGACGCTGCCGACGAAGAGGATAGTGTAGAT
>CAJXUM010000615.1 GCA_913060855.1 uncultured Lewinella sp.
CTTCGTCGGCAGCGTCAGATGTGTATAAGAGACAGGCCAAGGCCAGATAGGTGATGTAGCGTGCCTGCATCAAGTTCCAATTATTGCCTGGTACTCCATATTTGATCTCCTGCTCCGCCCACTTCTTGAAGACTTGTTGCATCATTCCTATGTCCTTATTTTGTTGGACTAGATAATCATACAAAAAATCATAAGCTGACACGAGTGGCTTGATGACCCCTTCATGAATAACTTCGAAGGTTTGTAAGCCCATCAAATCGATATTCTTATGGTTTTCAACGGTCAAAGGAGGGTCTCGATGATACATACCTTCATTGTACTGGATCAATATGTCGGTGGCAAAAAGCGCGTACTTTTCCTCTCCATTTAGCCAGTATAAAAAGGCAGCATCTTCGGCTAAATCCAGTATTTTCTTATTGATTCGCTCTACGATATGGCCCGTCTCGGAGGGAGCCACCCACTCCCATGGTTTTCCTGCTTTCTTATCATTTTGCAGATACAGGCCTTTCGGGTCGTCCATCTAGGGCTTGATGTCTGCAATGTCCGGCACCAAGTAATCGGTATCCCAATCTCGTGAACCAGAAAAACGGACCGTGGGCACCGGAGCTTTCCCTTCTCCATGTGAAAAATCCATGCCATTCACATACACCTTTTTGTATTTGGTTTGCCAATACATTTGCAACCTAGAAGTAATCCAGCTAGGATCAGTCTGATGTCTTTCTATATAAGGATCTAGTTGACCCTGCATATCGGACACAAAATCCGCCACATGAGTCACTTGCTTCATGCGCTCTAGAAAAGCAGGTTTCTGCTCATTGGATACGTAGATGCGTGGATGATTTTGTGCCTGGCTGGCTAAGGATAGTACGCATAAGAATAGAAAGATAGAGATCCTCCCGTTAGAGGGGACGAAGCAGAAGGTGGATTTCATGTTAAGGTGGTTTTCGTTTTAGAAGGGCATACCTTTTACATATACCCATCTTTTAAAATACACAAAAAATCAATTTTTTTGCGTCCCCGTCAACAATATCTAATTATTTCTGGTGGTCTTATCACAGATCTGGCCACCAACGAAGCGGTGCTTTGATACATGCCGTACCTAACGGCACGGAACCGGGCCATTAAATTAATTTCTACCAAGATAGGGTCCCTAACGGGACATACAAGAAAACAGAAATCACCTGTGTCTGAGGCAATTTTTTGTTTTGAATGGCGTCTTTTTTCCTGAATTTTTTATCGAATGCGATGGAATAAAGTTAGTTTTGATAAAATGTTCGATTAATGAGAGCTGTAAATCAACCGCTTTATTAGGGTATAGATTAGAGCCTCATCTCACAAAGTCGATGATTTCTTGCTCCAGCCTCCAGCCATGTCCCGTTAGGGACAATATTTTGGTAGAAAAGGAAAATTATTTAGTATTTGATTCGTGCCGTTAGGTACGACATGTAAAAAAATGTCTATGGCTAACACCTATACACAAATTCACCTCCAAATGGTTTTTGCTGTTCAAAATCGTCAGTCCTTAATTCAGAAGGAATGGCAAGAGGAATTGTATAAATACATCACAGGTATCGTACAAAACAACAATCACAAAATGTTACAGGTCAATGGTATGCCTGATCACATTCATCTCCTTATAGGTATGCGGCCCTCACAATCTCTTTCGGATTTAATGAAACGGGTAAAAGGCGATTCATCGGAATGGATTAATAAAAAGGGGTTTACCAGAAATAGATTCTCCTGGCAAGCCGGATATGGTGCATTTTCTTATGCTAAATCACAGGTGCCAAAAGTCATTCGATACATTCAGCATCAAGAAGAACACCATAGGAAGAAGACATTCACGGAAGAATATCTTGATTTATTAAAGACTTTTGAGATGGAATATGATGACCGCTTTGTTTTCCAACCGGTGCTTTGATACATGCTGTATCTAGGGACATGAAAACGGACAATCCAATGGGGGGGACCAAGTTAGGGCCCCTAATGGGACATACAAGAAAATAGAAATCACTTGCCTTTAAGGCAAGAGATGATCCACATTCATTTTATACATCTTCCCAATCGGAATCAGGTGATCAGCAATGGTGATCCGGTTTCCTTCGATACTTTTGATATGCCGGATGGCAATAGCGAATGATTTATGGACTTGCAGAAAGTCGGCAGCGGGAAGTAAGCCCAAAAGGTGAGAGATTTTTTCCCGTGTGACAATGGTTTCTTCTTTGGTAACGACCTTGCTGTAATTGCCGGCGGCTTCAATAAATAAGATGTCATCGGTGACGATCTGCTGGTATTTCTTGTCTCCGCGAAGAAATATCCGTTCTGCACCTACCGGTCTTTCTGCTACTTTTCCTGGCGTCGGTGTACTTTTTGGCGCACTAATCACCTTATTCATCGCCTTTAAAAATCGCTCGAATCCGAAGGGTTTCAGTAGGTAGTCGACCACATTAAGCTCATAACCTTCTAGGGCGAATTCACTGTAGGCAGTGGTGACAATCACTTGCGGAGGAGCGCTGAGGGTCTTCAGGAAATCAAAGCCTTTTAGTTTTGGCATATTGAGGTCAAGAAAGATCAGGTCGACCTCATATTCATTCAAATAATGAATAGCTTCCAAGGCATCATAGCAGTTCTTTTGGAGCTGAAGATTGGGTAGCATATCACAATAACCTTTGATGATATCGTGTGCTATATATTCATCGTCGATGATTAGGTACTTGATCATGTCAATTGCAAAGATAATTGTGCTTTGAAAACATCGCCCGTTTCAGCAAAAGAAAGTGAATGTTTATTGGGATACACCAGTTCGAGCCTACGCCGTAGATTTTGGAGCCCGATCCCCGGCTCTTCCACCAATTCACTTACATCAAAATTATTCTCAATGGCAAAGGTAACGTCATTACCACCCGCAATCAGATTGATGTGGATGTAGGCATTATTCCTTAATTTTTCTACGCCATGTTTGAAGGCATTTTCCAGCAGGATAACGAATATCAAAGGGAGTACTTGATGATCTTCCTCTTGAACGTGCAGGTTGAATTTTACCTCAATCTTCTTTTGGTACCGCATCTGGTGTAAGGCGATGAAGTTTTGTAAATAGGCTATTTCAGCTTTTAGCGGTACTCGATCTTGCTGCCCTTGGTAAATACTGTAGCGCATCATATCCGACAGCTTCAGAATGAGCTGCTGGGCTTTCTCTGAATCTTGTTTAACCAGGCCATATAAGTTATTCAACATATTGAAAAAGAAGTGCGGATTGACCTGACTTTGCAAATGCACAAGTTCCGTTTTTGCTTTCTCACTCTTCAATCGAATGATCAATTTTGCTTGTCGAATTAGCCAACCTACCCAGAGGACAAATAAGCCACCAAAGTAAAAGACGGCGACCAATTCAGCCAGCGGTTCAAATTCGTAGAGCGTCACAACAAAAAGTAAGGCGGTACTCGCTGCACCGACTGTCCAATAGGCGTATTTGAGATTGCCCAATTGTTGCCTAAGCGACTCCCCTCGACGCAAGCCCTTTCGGTAACGAAAATGCAGATAGCTGAATACCAATGTAAAAGCGAGCACCTGAGCGAGCACTAAGGCGAGTCCCATATGCCTTGGATGAGACTCGATAATTCCGAGGAAGCAGGGCACGATAAGTAGTAATGAAATGACGGGTCTTTCTACCTTTTCCCATGCCGTTGGATTTATTTTTTCTCGCCTCCCAAGCCACCAAGCCAATGGGAAATAGAAGGCACTAAGCAAAAAGGCAAGCAAAAATAGTCCCCCCGTAAACTCAACATTAAAATCCATCATGTTCAAGCCGCCAATCCCCCAGAATAATAGCAGGCCCAATACAATGATTACTCGTTTGTTTTTCTCAATGATCGAACTCATACTCAAAAATAGCAAACTAAAATATAGCAGTCAAAAATGTTGTTGAACACCACATATCGAGGGGCCAACGGATAGAAAAGTGGGATAAAGTTGCTTCATATACCTATCGAATCCTTCTGCATCAATCTACGCACCGTTCATCACAATAATTCTGCGGTCATCATATCGCTCAATATGTTTGTCCAAACAAAATCAGTCAGATGAGCTGTCTTAGCATTAAACACCTATCCAAAACCTATTCCAACGGCGTACGTGCACTTAATAATGTTTCGCTAGATATCCCAGTAGGGATGTTTGGTTTACTGGGCCCAAATGGGGCAGGGAAATCCACCTTGATGCGCACCATCGCCACTTTACAAGAGGCCGATGAGGGGACTATTAGCTTGGGCAAACTAGACGTATTACACCAAAAAGATGAAGTGCGAAAGCGCTTAGGTTATTTGCCGCAAGAATTTGGGCTGTATCCTAACCTCACCGCCCTTGAATTGCTCCGTCACCTAGCCGTACTGAAAGGGCTAACGCAAAGGGGGGAAAGAAATGAGATTGTCGAAGCGCTTTTGCACAAGACGAATTTGTATGCGCATCGAAAGAAAAAACTGGGTGGCTTTTCTGGTGGAATGAAGCAACGATTTGGCATCGCACAAGCCCTGCTGGCCGATCCCGAGCTCATCATTGTAGATGAACCTACCGCTGGATTGGACCCTGCTGAGCGAAATCGCTTCTATAATTTACTCTCCGAGCTAGGTGAAAATACGATTGTCATTTTGTCTACGCACATAGTGGAGGATGTCAAAGAATTGTGCACCAATATGGCCATCATTCATCAAGGGAGTGTCTTGCTGCAAGGAAATCCATTGCAGACCATTGAGCAAATTGAAGGCAAGGTATATAGCAAGACGATCGGGAAGCGCGAATTGGCAGCCTACCAAAACAACTATACGGTTATTGCCAACCGACTCCTACAGGGCAAGCCCGTCATTCATATCCTGTCTCTTATACACATCTCCGAGCCCACGAGACCGAGGCTGATCTC
>CAJXUM010000616.1 GCA_913060855.1 uncultured Lewinella sp.
TCAGATGTGTATAAGAGACAGGGATGCAGGGACAGCCGCGCTCTATATGCAGTTGGGGGCCAATTTCATTGTAACACCTGTTTTCAGAGAAGACATTGCCTTAGCTTGTAATCGAAGAAAAGTTCTTTGGTCTCCGGGCTGTGGAACGTTGACCGAAATCGCAAGAGCAGAAGAATTGGGCTGCGAAATCGTCAAAGTATTCCCTGGAGGCACTTATGGGCCTGGATTTGTGAAAGCCATTAAAGGACCTCATCCTTGGACGAGTATCATGCCTACTGGCGGAGTCTCTCCTACGGAAGAAAACCTAAAGGGATGGATACATGCCGGTGTAACATGCGTTGGTATGGGCTCGAAGCTCATCACCAAAGATGCCTTAGCCAGTGGAAACTTTGCAGCTATCGAACAGAAAACGAAAGAAGCTATTTCTCTCATCCAAAGATTGCGATCCGCATGAAAAACCTAGCGCCTTTTCTTCAACTTAATCACAACGATAATGTCCTCGTCGCTCGCCAAGATCTTGCCAAGGGACAAACTATCGAATGGAATGGAGATTCCCTTCAGTTGGCGACAGCTATTCCAGCCAAACACAAATTCACGCTGACAGCCTTAGCTGAGGGTGATGCAGTCTATATGTATGGCGTGTTGGTCGGGAAAGCCCTCGAACCCATTCCCAAAGGTGGGCTAATTAGTACCGCCAACCTGACCCATGCCGCTGCGGAATATAATACTCGCGAAGCCAATACCAACTGGACAGCTCCAGATGTGAGCCGATGGCAAGACAAACAGTTTATGGGGTTTCATCGCAAAAACGGGCAGGTAGGTACCGCCAATTATTGGATTGTAGCTCCTTTGGTTTTTTGTGAAAACAGAAACATAAAAGTCTTGGAATCGGCCCTGACCGATGCCTTAGGGTATCAATCAGTGAAGCAATACAGTGTTGATGTAAGCAAGTTGGTACAATTGTACCAGGAGGGGGCCGAAGAGAGTCTCATTCAATCTACTTCCATTATTCAATCGGCTGAACAAATTCGTCAAAACCGTCCTTTTCCTAATGTGGATGGTATCAAATTCCTGACGCACCAAGGCGGCTGTGGCGGTACCAGAGAAGACTCGGAAGCGCTTTGCCACTTATTGGCAGGCTATATTACGCACCCCAATGTAGCAGGGGCAACAATACTCAGTCTGGGTTGCCAAAATGCCGAAGATACTTACTTAATGAAAGCCATCAGAGCGCGCGAACCAGATTTTGATAAGCCTTTGGTGATGCTGGAGCAGCAGCAGTCATTGAGTGAACGAGGATTCATAGAGGAAGCGGTCAAAAAGACCTTCGTAGGGCTTATCAAGGCCAATGAATTGACGCGACAGCCCGCTCCATTGAGCAAGTTGATATTGGGATTGGAATGTGGCGGTTCGGATGGGTTCTCAGGTATTTCCGCTAATCCAGCATTAGGTCATACCTCCGACCTCTTAGTGGCTTTGGGAGGTACAACTATCCTCTCCGAGTTTCCAGAATTAAACGGCGTAGAACAAGAGTTGATTAATCGCTGCGAGACCGATGAGATTGCGAATAAGTTTATGACTATCATGCGTACTTATTCGGAAAAGGCGGAAGCCGTGGGCTCTGGCTTTAAGAATAATCCTTCGCCCGGTAATATTAGAGATGGACTCATCACAGATGCGATCAAGTCAGCTGGCGCGGCGCGAAAAGGAGGTACTTCTCCCGTTCGAGACGTCCTAGATTATACAGAACCCGCTACCAAGGCTGGACTAAACTTACTTTGTACGCCTGGAAATGATGTAGAAAGTACGACTGGACTCGCTGCATCAGGTGCTAATCTTATCGTCTTTACCACTGGTTTAGGTACCCCTACCGGCAACCCTATCACACCTGTGGTCAAAATGTCGACCAACAATCGACTAAACGAAAGAATGGGCGATATTATCGATATCAATGCCGGAACTATTATTTCAGGGCAAGACTCGATTGTCAGCAAAGGAGAAGAATTGTTAGACTACTTAATACAGGTAGCTAGTGGTGAAGAGACACCCGCCGCAGTTCGCTTGCAACAAGACGATTTCATTCCTTGGAAACGCGGTATTTCCTTATAGCAAGCCTACTTTCAAAACGAAACAAGACCAACTCGACATGCAACGATTAAACAGGACTAATACAGTTGCTGCCAAATATGCGGAGCGAAAAGTGATGGTATTTGGTGGTGGAAATTTCAACCGAGCCTTTGGCTGTTGGATGATTGATCTCTTGAATGAACAAACTAAATTCAATGGCGGAATTATTCTAGTAAAACCGACTCCTGGTAGAGATTATACCGCCTTGAGGGAACAAGATGGTTTGTATCATGTCATGCTAAATGGTATAGAGTCTGGGCAATTGGTCAGCAAGACTCGGCTGATCACCGCAATTGATGAAATCGTACATCCATATCTTAATTGGGATCAATATTTGGCCACAGCAGAGGAAGCAGGCCTGCGTTATATTATTTCTAATACGACCGAATCAGGGATTAGTTTTGAGTCAAACGATCAACTGTCCGATGCTCCACCTTCCAGCTTTCCTGCAAAATTGAGTCGGTGGCTACATCATCGATTTGAACATTTTTCGGGAGCCTCGGACAAAGGCTGTGTGTTGTTGCCCTGTGAGCTGATTGCTGACAATGGAGACGCCCTCAAAGCATGCATATTACGTTATGCGCAGCAATGGGAATTATCAGCCAAGTTTCAGGATTGGGTTAACTCTCATTGTATTTTCTGTAATACCCTGGTTGATCGAATTGTTACCGGCTATCCCAGCGATAAGGCAGATGATATTCAATCAAAGATGGGAATGGAGGATCAGATGTTGGTCGCCGGTGAGCCCTATCACAGTTGGATTATTCAAGGCCCAACGCATCTCGCTGCTGAGCTTCCGTTTGACCAAATTGGCCTAGCTGTCAAATGGGTAGAACAATTGGAGGATTACCGGGCTCAAAAGGTCAAGATCCTCAATGGTGCGCATACTTCTATGGTTCCTGTTGGTTATCTCGCCGGGAAAGTAAGCGTCAAAGAGGCGATCGAAACCCCTGCCATTGGTCAATTTATAGAAAGCTTACTGCAAGAAGAAGTATGGCCCAGACTGGATTTCTCCGCAGCCGAGTTAGAAGACTTTACCAGTAAAACTTTGGATCGATTTAGGAATCCATTCCTATTTCATAAACTACTGGATATTGCCCTTAATTCTATCAGTAAGTTTAAAACCCGCTTGTTGCCTAGCCTTTTGGGGTTTGTTGATAAGAAAGGATTTTGCCCGCCCAGGATTTCCTTGGCATTGGCGGCCCTAATTGTCATGTACAAAGGGGAATGGCAAGGTGAGCAAACACCATTGCGAGATGACGCCAAAGTTTTAGCTTTTTTCCAAGCCGTTTGGGCAGAATCGGAAGATATACCGCAACTCGTGACAAAAGTTCTGGCACAAACTGATTTCTGGGAGCAAGACCTAAATCAGCTCAACGGCTTACCTGAATTAGTGACTACTTATATCCAAGCCATCCAGTCTAAGGGTTTAATTTCCACCTTGGAGACTGTATTCCCAAGCAAGCTCACCTCCTAAAATAACGTTATGATAATCGATTCGCACCAACACTTTTGGAATTATGATCCCGTTGCTCATAGCTGGATTAATGACGACATGCGTGTTTTAAAACGAAACTTCCTACCGGAAGATTTATGGACCGTCTATCAGGAAAACGATGTACAAGGCTGCATTGCCGTACAAGCTGATCAATCGGAGGCGGAGACTACCTTTTTGCTAGAGCTAGCTGCTGAGCATGACTTTATCAAAGGAGTAGTGGGCTGGGTAGATCTTCGGTCGGAGCAGTTGGAAGAAAGACTAATGCACTATGCTGATTTCCCAAAACTAAAAGGATTTCGGCATGTCGTACAGAGTGAGCCGGATCCTAACTTTATGCTCAGAAAGGATTTTCAACGAGGACTGGATCAATTACATCGGTATAATTTTACTTACGATATCCTGATTTTCCCAACGCAACTCGCTGCGGCGCTAGAAACGGTGAAGTCATTCCCTGATCAAAATTTTGTCATAGATCATATCGCTAAGCCTTATATCAAGGCAGGAAAAATAGCGGAATGGGCCTCTTTTATGCAGCAAATCGCCAGTCATCCCAATGTGATGTGTAAGGTGTCGGGGATGTTGACGGAGGCAGACTGGACGACTTGGCAAAGCAAAGATTTTACGCCCTACCTCGATATTGTCTTTGAGGCTTTTGGCACCCAGCGAATCTTATTTGGATCAGATTGGCCAGTATGCTTAGTCGCAGGTTCTTATGCGCAAGTTAAAGGATTAGTGAGCGATTACATCAGCAAATATAGCGTGGATGAACAAGCAGATGTCTGGGCCAACAATACCAAACATTTTTATAGAATCGATTAATCATCTCAGTTGACATTCTCCATCAACAAAAACAAGTCAGAATGGATTTACAACTCAAAGATAAGGTATATATCGTCACTGGTGGTTCTAAAGGAATTGGCGAGTCCATCACTCGAGCTATTGCAGCGGAGGGCGGGATTCCAGTCATTGCGACCCGCTCGCAAGGAGAAACTAAAGCCTTGGTGGCTGAGCTGCAGCAAGATGGAATAGATGCCCTTGGAATCATCGGTGATCTACAAGAATTAGCCAACTGTGAAGCGGTAATCAAAGAAACGGTCGCCAAATACGGTAGAATAGATGGGATCGTCAATAATGCAGGCATGAATGATGGTGCCAGCCTGGAAAAGGGGCCCGCAGCTTTTAGGAAATCTATTGAACTCAACCTATTCCATTATTTCGACTTGGTCCACTATGCCTTACCCCTGTCTCTTATACACATCTCCGAGCCCACGAGACCGAGGCTGATC
>CAJXUM010000617.1 GCA_913060855.1 uncultured Lewinella sp.
TACACTATCCTCTTCGTCGGCAGCGTCAGATGTGTATAAGAGACAGATATTAAATGCATTAATGACAACACGCGTGGTCGTTTTAGCTGCAAAGTTTTCAACAATATTTGGTATTTCGCAGCTCTTCTTACAATCCACGATCTCGCGTAGTATTTTTCTGATCGCCATTAATGTCTCTAAGGCACAAGCTGTGAAAACCATAAACTTAAGAGCGCCTGAATGCCAGATGTTCAGGCAGGCCTTGGTTCCATCTTTCATGCCTATTCTGATCTGATTTTTACTGCTGAAATTCTTTCTTCTTTTGATCGCTGGAGGTAGGATTTGACGGTATATTGACCCCACTTCGTTTCATTACAACAGGCAGCAAACAAGGCCCCAAGAATCAATTCTTCATCGCTAGTATCATCATAGTGCTTGCGAAGACATTGCAAATAACGTTCAAACTCTTCTTTGTCCTTTACTGAAGTTTGCAATGAATTGTTTAGGAAATCCTCCTTCTCTTTTAAAAGCTCATCTCTTTCCTGCCGCAACTCCGCCATAGCAGATCGAAAGCCCTCCACTAATTCATCCCGATCGAATTCTTCCTCCTTTTGTTCTAATTCTGATTTCTCCGGTATGGCAGATTCAAGAAGTACCGATTCTGCTGATTCTTTAGGATTTTCGATTACTTCCAAAACCGATTCTGCAAGGATCGATTCTACAAAAGCTGAAGGTGTAAACCCTTGCTGTTCGGCCTTTGCAAATACTTTTTCTTTGAGAGCCGGATCTACTCGACTAGCAAGCGTCACTTTTGATTTTAAATCTTTCATATCTTTTTTTGACAAAGGTAAACGATGTGGTTTACGGGTTGTCAAACAGTGTCACTTAGGCAATTTAGGTTCGAAACCTTCAATAATAGACTTCCGTCAACTCATGTCAAACCCACCTAAACCCTTTCTAGGTCATATGATCTGGGACTCATTGAAACCTAAAAGGCCAACAAGAAAATTCATTAGATCTAGAGCAGATAGAGTAGGAGTGTGATCGGCTGAAAACGAAACTTCGCTGATTGGGCAAAATAGGTCATAGGCTTCACTTCTAGTAGAATGCAACCTATTTGAGAAAAAATCCTGTCATACGCTCAAAATAATCTAGGTTCTACTTTGTGTATAAGTATAACCTAAACTATTGGAGAGGAGGGGAGACGGTTCATCAAGTCGTATCAGAAAAAGCACTAGATTTTTTCTCAGCTAACTACGAAGTAGATGGGGAAATATATTTCTCTTCATCCATTGGGTACGTCTTATGGTGTATCATAAGAGATTTACTAATTTCTCTTTATTGTGATTACCACTGCATTCGCTTCATATTCTTCAACCCCATCACTATGTATAAGGTCGCGAGTACTGCGATTCCAATTTCTGGACTGGACAGGTTGGGAAGTTTGGCTGCCAGCAATGATTAAAATCACCGTCCTTGTTAACAATAATCAATTAGTCTTATTAAGATCAATTGTAATTTATAGGTTAACATCTAAAGCCAGAAAAATGATTCACACACAAAGTCTTCACCTATCCCAGGACCTTATCATCCGAAGAGATCCTCAATATTTCGACTCCTTCACTGCCTTTAACTTCGTTAATTGTAAAACATATCACCTAGATCACAATCAATATCGAGTTCTGAAATTAATTGAGAAAAGGTCTACCTCTGAAAAAGATCTATTTTCATCTTTAGGTAAGGGGTCCAAAGAAAGAGGGAGAGGAGAAGAAATCATTAGTGAATTTCTCAAGGAGGGAATACTATTAGAGAAGATATTTGAAAAAACCAAATACAATACAACGGAAGATAATTTAGGTAAAAAACAGGTTAGATTTATCCCAAATTCAAAGGTGCCCGTCGCCTCCTTCCCCACTAGGGCAGATATTTTTCTTACTCATCGCTGCAACATGAAGTGTATCCATTGCAATGTCTCAGCAGGTAAACCATTAAAAAATGAGATAGATGTGGACGATTGGAAGAATATTTTTGATCAATTAGAGGAAGAAAAAATCTTTAAGATTCAGATAAGTGGAGGAGAATCTACTATATATCCTGGATTTTCAGAATTAATTACTTACCTGGGAGATAAAAAGTTCAAAACCTCAGTCTTAACAAACGCCAATAGGCTTGATGACGAGATAATAGAATTGTTTGCCAAAAGCAGAATTAGCGTTGGCGTTTCCTTAGACGGTGCGACACCAGACACTCATGATCCATTTAGGAAATCGAAAGGATCCTTTCAACGTGTCTTAAATAACTTACGGAAATTTCAGGACTTAGGTATTCAAAGCACAATAACTACTGTAATTCACAAAAAAAATCAACATCAAATACAACAGATCTTTGATATCTGTCAAGAATATGGCGTTAAAATGTTATGCTTTGTCTTTATCGATGAGGTAGGTCGTGGAGTCTCGGCTCAGGACTGGATGTTATCCGTAGAGGAAAAAATTAAAGCCAGGGAATATTTTCATGAGATATATCCGAAATATAAGGAATTGTTTTACGCCACCATTGTACAACCTGAAAACTACATATCCACAATTAAAAATTCACAACAAAGTGTGTTCTGTAAGGCGGGTACCTATAGCATGGCAATTGATTCTGACGGAACTGTATTTCCTTGCACAATGGGTGTACAACTTGGGGCTATTCCTATAGGAAATGCAACTATAAAACCTTTAGTAGAGATATGGGAAAGTAAAAACTGGGATCTATTCCGAGGAGAAATCCCTCTCAATCAACTATCTGCATGCTCAAACTGCTCACTAAACATGAACTGTTCAATGAAGAAGTGCAGAATGCGATCTCTCCTAAATGGCGATATCCAAGGCAGACCTTCCGGATGCCCAAGTGCAGAGATGAAAGAAATTGAACAAGCAATATTTGACAAAGATTGTTTTAACTAATAGATCATTCGCATCGAAAATCTGTAAGATTAGCTGATATATAATCTTGCATTCTATTTCCTTAATCAAAAACTAATGAATATGGCAGACTCAAAATCGCAAGCTCTAGACATGAATTCCCTTGCTGAAGGTGATGGTTCAGCAGCTATTTGCTGCGTAGGCGCAACAGAATTTAGAGAAATCCGTGCCGATGAGTTTCTTAGAAAACTTGAAGGAGAAAGGTTAGATGCCTTTATGGCAGCAGTACTTGCTGAAGGTGATGGGACAGCAGCTATTTGCTGTGTAGGTAACTCATCCGACCAAGCTCGATAAGAGATGCTCTCCCTTAATTCCCTCCTATCAAAAACTATGAGTGATTAGGGTTATTGGCAACGATGACCCTTTTCTTGTTGTTCCTTTTCTGTGCCGCAAACCAAGAAGGCTTTTGTCGGTGCCCGTGGCTATCAAGGGCGTTTTGGATATGAAACACAGAGTGGGCAAGCACGTTTATCAATAAAAGCCTAGAATGATGAAGCCTTCCATATCAAATGTTGTCTCCCTTTTTGAAATTGAATTTACTTCTCTACGCGGAAAATTCAAAATTTTCACAGAGACCATACAAGATGTGCGAACCAGCCAAGATGAATATATGGTTATACCTAGCCAAACGGTAGAATTTGCCCACGGCATTTTCCGTAACCGATTGACTAACAAAACATAATGAAGGTTTGGCGTTCCCAAAATAGTAGTAAAATAAAGCCATCATTTTGGGAATGCGTTCTTACAGCCTTTTAAGCAACAAATGATCTCAGTATATGAAATCCTAAAAAATCAATCTAAGGCACTTAAAAAGCTATTTTGTTGATATATTATAGTGGCTTTTGAAATCACTTATCACTTATTCAAGCAGATAAATGGTTCGTGGGCAAATTCTACCGTTTGGCTTTGAGGAACCCTTTTGAAGAAGGTAAGATGCAAATGATAGGCGATTTGCCACCTACTAGAGCGCCACCTGCAACATATCCCATTACAAAAAACGGTTCAATAACTAGGTCTTCGAAAGCCAAAAGGGAGAATTTGTCCACGGCGATAGTAACTTCTAGAACTGAACTCTAAGGGCAGATTGTTACATAACCTTGATCCGCATAAAATATATATTTATGTCTAAGAATAGAGACTCTTTGATACTCTGGTCGTACCTAATTATGATTCTTTCTGCAATAGCGTTTTTCTTCGGTTACGCTTTTGTCGATCTTGATGGCGGTGTCAGCGCTAATCCGTATGGTTTAAAACCGATTGTGATTCCCGGCTCAATTGGGCTAATAACATTTATTATAATGTTAATAGCGGACGGGTATGAGCAGGAAGAGGACAGAGTAATGGCATCAAAAAAAGCAAAACAAACAATAAAGAGTAAGAACAGTAATAGTGGAATTCTACTGGCGATGCTTTGCGGGAATTGCGAAAAAGATATTTCCAAAAAATCAAAAATTGGTGACACATGCCCACATTGCCATGTAACTTGGGGTTATGAAAAGGAGACTATAGTGTATTATGACTATTGGTGCCAAAACTGCAAGCAAGAAATCACTAAAGCTGAGAGTCATAATAAAACTTGTCCGCATTGTTTTGTACGTTGGGCGAATAGGCTATGAAACTAAAAAGGGCATCGATGTTGCTAAAAAGAAGTTTTCGAAAGGGTTATGTCTATCACATAATCATTCTAAGAGCTTAAAGGGGAGTACGTACATCTAAATTCCTACTATGGGTCTAGCTGCACAAAAGGATAAAACCTCCTGCTTTACTGCAGAAGGCAAAATCCCATGTAAGCTGCTAGTTCCATAGGTTATACTTTCCGAATAAGTATAACCTGTCAAAATGACATAAATTATTCGTTATCAAATACTTACAATTTTTTGCTTCCCAAAAGAAAAAACACAGGCTCTATTTACCTCGTTATTGGGCTGTCTCTTATACACATCTCCGAGCCCACGAGACCGA
>CAJXUM010000618.1 GCA_913060855.1 uncultured Lewinella sp.
GGAACCGCCTCCCTTAGCGCGGCTAAGGTCGGGAACCCTCGCCTCGATTAAGAAAAAAATTCCCTCAATCAGAAATACAGCGATAAGTTTGGCGAACTACTTAATCCGATAAAATCACTTGGCGAGCACTTTCCATTCTCAGAATCAATGAAAGGATGAATACAATAGAAATACTAGGCATAAAAGGGCATAAAAAGACCAAACAACTCCGCGAAAACGTAGCGCAGGCACTCCAGGCGATTGGACTGGATATCGAAGTGAAAGAGGTTCATCAAGTAGAGGTGAGGCTTGCCGCTGAAATAGACGCCATTCCAGCACTTAAGATAAACGACAAGGTGGTGCTGCAGCAAACAATTCCAGCAGTAGAGCAGCTGAAAGTGCTATTAAAAATGTGGCTTGCACCCTCTGATTCTTCCCTCCAATTGAAAAAATTACTGGTTCCCACTGACTTCTCCGCAAGCGCTCAAAATGCGTATCGCTTTGCACTGGATATGGTACAAGAGTCTGACGCTCATATTCAACTAGTGCACTACTACCAAGCGGAACTCGACCCAGTCTATCCGTATTTCGGAGCAGCATCGTTTAGGTTTCTGCAAAAACTGAAAGAAAAGTTGGAAACGGCGAGCAAAACTGAAGACGCGTCACTTGTGGTCAATACCTCTTTATTAGAGGGCTTTGTCGAAACAGAATTGCCACAGCTGGCCGTTGATTTCGCGATAGATATGATAATCATGGGAACAACAGGCGAAGGAGGTTTATTGAATAAGTGGTTGGGAACGGTGTCTTCCATTATTGCACAAAAAGCGACTTGCCCGACTTTGCTGGTTCCTAATGGTGTACAATTTAAGGGCTTCAAGCATATTCTCTTTGCCAGTGATTTTCAAGCAGATGATGAAGTCATCCTGCAACAAGTACTCGATTTTGCTGCTGTCTATGGAGCCAATGTCCATTTTGTTCATGTAGCCGAGCCATCCAACCCAGACCATCATTCACATCAGATGCCCATCGAGGCTCTTTTAAGGGAAAAGGCTCCCCATTCCACTTTTACGATGACGACTATCAAAAACAGCAAGCCGCTGGAGGCCATTAATCAGTATAGCAAAGAAAACAATATTGATTTGGTAGCGCTGGCCACCACACAACGAAATTTCATGGCCAATATGCTGTACAAAAGTATGACTAGACAATTAATTTTTAATAGCGAAATACCTTTAATGGTACTGCACTTTGATCTTTGACCTGCTCTGACCGCAAAACCCGTCAGAGAACCATCATTAAATCAGGCTAGTTCACCCCTACCCTACTTTTCTTTTGGCTGTGTCCTATTGGGTATTAAACAATACATATTCATGAAAAAAATACTATTCCCAACTGATTGTTCCATAGCCGCAGAAAATGCGCTTAAATACGCATTGAAGCTGGCCCAAGCGTTCTCTTACACCATAGATGTCTTACGCGTTTATCAGGCCCCATTTAGACTAGAGAACGATCTACCGCCAGAGATTATCCATCAGCGGATAGAAAAAGAGGCACAGTTGATACAAGAGGAAGTCACCTCTTTTCTAAAGCCCTATATGAATCAAGTGATAGGAGAAATCACGGTCTTAGATGGTGCCTACATAGCGAAAGAGATAGTCGAGAAAGCCGAGCAGAAAAAATACGACTTGATTGTCATGGGCATGAAAGGAGAACGCAACGTCCTTGATAAGATGGTGGGCAGTGTGACTACCCATACTATGCGCAATGCCCCCTGTCCAGTGTTGGCTATTCCCGAAGGAGCAAAATACAAGTCAATAGAAAGCATTGCTTATGCTACTGATTTGGGCCCAGATGATCGGCACGCCGTGGAGCAATTGATGGTAATGGCGGGATTCTTGGGCGCGCAAGTGCATTTTGTCCATGTAGAAACTTCACCAGATATTGGGGTAATGGAAGACCGGGTGAAGATAGACAACTACCCCTTTGAGTATGTCGATTTCACTATCGTAAATAGTCCTGCAGTTTGGAAAGGATTGGATCAATATATAGAAAAGAAGGATGTCGATATCCTGGCCCTCTTCGCTCCTCAGCGTGGATTGTGGGAGCGGCTTTTTCATACCTCCTTGACAAAACAAGTCGCTTTTCGCAGTGAAATACCGCTGCTAGTTTTTCATCATTAGGTTGTTTTTGTACTAAAAAGAAGTTGGCGGTCAGGAGAACACTTGAAGTGGGTAGATCGAAAGGCAAAGCTGATATTCATGGGCACGTATAAAAGTCCTTCCAAGACCGAGGTATAGAGAAAAACAGGCCTCCGTGTCTCAGTGCCCCTGCCTGTTCTGACGAACCGTCAGGCAGGTCTATGCTCAATTATCTGGTGTGAAGTTAGGCAGGTATACTTTGCCGAATCTCTAGTCAGAAAGCATAACTCAAGAGGTCATAAGTGGATAATATGCCCACCAATCTTTTGTCCTCATCTACGATAGGAATGGCATGAAATAAATTCTCTTTAAAGATCCCGGCGGCTACTCCTATTTCATCTTCTGGATGTAGCATCACAAGTTGTGGGCTCATCACTTCTTTGACCAATATAGACTCGAAAACGGCCTGGTTGAATTTCTGGGCTTGCTTCCGGCCAAACAAGGTGAAGGAGTTTTGCAACTTATAGTAGTCTGCTTTACTAATCATCCCCACTACCCTATCGCTTGGATCCACTACGGGAATGTGATGGATGTTGTAGGTACAGAAAATTTCATGCACCCGATCCATTGATTGATCAGGGCCAATAGTGACAGGACGGCTGGTCATAATCGTTTCAATATGCGCTTCAGGATTCATGTCTTTAGTTATGTTTTCAGGGGAGTAATTAATAGGCTCCCTACCTTCTTGCTCATCATCCATCGACTGACAAGAAGTGTAGGGTGCCTGAGGTATAAAAAGCGTAGAATGGAGTCAATTATAAGCGCTCAGCTTTACGAAGCTTGAGCTGCCTTGGGTCGGCTTTCGAGGTATTTCTCCAATAAATCAGGAACTTTCTCAAATGCAGCGGCTAGGCCTCTATTGGTTTTGGTACTAATAAAAGATATTTGATCCCCTCTTGACACCAAAAAACCGATAGGTTCAATCCCCATTCCTGCACCACCTCCACCACCTTCACCGTGTCCGGCATTTGGCGCATCTCCTTCTCCTAGGCCAGTACCAAATCCCATCCCCACCCGGATCACGGGAATACAGCTATACTCTCCTAGTGTAAAGGCTTCCCCAACAACTGTTTCAGACTTAGCTTCTGATTTGATGAAAGTTGTGATTTTGTCCATTAATCCTTCAATATTTGCATCCATGATTTGAATATTTAGTAACGATTAAATAATAAGGTTTCGAAATATGCCGTAGAGATCGTTCTGCTAAACGAGGCGCGAAGCAGGATCATAGCCAACAGCTACGAGACTAATGAGCAACGAAGTGTAGCAGTATGAGATCAAGGCAAAGTCGAAAGGTTATTTTTTTATCGTTACTCAGATTAAGAAATTATTTTAAAATAGCCAGGCTCTCAATAAGCTAAAAAGGCGATTATGCACCTCTAGCTTTAATGCCAATTGGCCTGAGTAGTTGATTCTCAATTGTCGTCTTTCATTGCTGAGAAAATAAAAGATGGGATACAGGTAGCTGTTTTGAACAAAATCATCTGTATCCAAATCCAGTTGTAAGGTTTCGACGGTAAAGGATTGCAACAGCTTTTTCCTTTTTCGCCACGACAGCGGCGTTTTTTTCTTCTTGACTCGTTTACTTTTCTGCTTAGTATTCTCCGATTTTGGCGAACGAGACAGGGGATAGAAGTTTTTCTTCCAAAAGAACACCTGCACCCTCAGCACAATATCGTCAGCTAGGATCAGCAAACGAACGCCTGCAATGCCCTTCCATTTTACATAGCCTATTTCTTGTTGCGTATCAATCTTCAGCACGATCGGTGCTACCAATAACCATCCCAACCCCAAGAGTAGGATGACCAACAAAATAATTAGAAGCCCCATTTGTCAGTTTTTAAATTACGCCTCATGTAATATCAATAAAGGCACCTCGCAGCGGAAAATCTCCTTACGGGTTGTACTAGGATGGAAGATTCGAGCAAAAAAGCCTTTCTCTCGTCGAATCAGACACAGCATATCAGCTGCATTAGCTTCTACAAAATGACTGATGCTATCATGAATCTTCCCTTCTTCTGTTTCTATGTGGTAGGTAGTTTCAATGCCTTCTAAAAACAAATCAATCGTTGGGTCAATCCCGCTGTCCTTTTCTCCTCGATCCAAATGATACACCATGATATTTGCCTGATTAGACTTGGCTATTTTCGTCAAGGGCCACACTACCTTATGGCTCGAGATTCCCTCGTCATCCACGGCAAAGACTATTTTCTTAATGGGTTGGATAGCTACATCTAGTGGTACGACCAACAATGGAACCTTAGTACTTTGCAAAACGCCCTTTGCCATACTCCCCAAAAAGACCTCTCTCAGAGCAGAAGTACCTTTCATTCCCATTACGATCAAGTCAAACTCATTTCTTTCGGCTATATCCGTTATAAAGGGAACCGTATATCCTTTATGGATTTTGGTCTCAACAACGCCTCCTCTACCCAATTTATCACTCGTATACTGCAGGCGAGTGGCCATATCTTTCTCCGCTCCTCCTCTGATAGCCCCCTCCACAGAGAGTACATAACCAGCAGGGGCGGGTACTTGATAGATGTGTAAGAGGCAAATAGTACTGCCATATTGATGGGCGAGTTCAATAGCCCAATCCAGTGCTTTATCGGCTGCTTTGGAAAAATCTGTCGGTACGAGTATTTTGCGCATGATCTGTCGTCATAATCCATACTCCTTGATCAGTATCAGATCTGTCTCTTATACACATCTCCGAGCCCACGAGACCG
>CAJXUM010000619.1 GCA_913060855.1 uncultured Lewinella sp.
AGATCAGCCTCGGTCTCGTGGGCTCGGAGATGTGTATAAGAGACAGACATTAGACGCCCCAGTATTCAATCACCAAGGAGGATCTGTGGCGAATGGGTTTGAAGTGATAATCACCAATCCTAATAGCGCTGGAGATATCTATTTCACTACAGATGGTACTGACCCTAGAAATACGGATGGCAGTTTGTCAGCCAGTGCTCAATTATATACGACACCGATCTTAGTAGATGGGACCCTTTCATTACAGGCAAGAGCTAAGAATAATAATGAATGGAGCCCGCTGAATGCGACAGAGTATGCTTCGTTAAGTCTGTTTGTCAATGAATTTTTAGCTAGCAATGATACAGGTATCACCGATGAAGCTGGCGAATTTGAAGACTGGATTGAAATCTATAACGCAGGTGAGCAGCCAGCAGATATTGGTGGTATGTACATCACCGATGACTTGAGTGATCGAACCAAATGGCAAATCCCGACTACTGATCCTAGTGCGACTACGATTCCGGCTGGAGGCCACTTACTACTATGGGCTGATAATACTCCTGAGGCTGGTATTTTGCACGTTAATGTGAAATTAGGATCGGGAGGAGAGGCTGTCGGTTTGTCGCATCTTTCCAATGGGGTAGTTGAGATATTGGATTCGATTACATTCGGACCGCAAACGACAGATATTTCCTATGGAAGATTCCCAGATGGAAATCCACTTTTTAGAGAATTTGAGACTCCGACTCCTGGTGCACCCAATGAATTACCCTTTACGGGCTCTCTTTTCATCAATGAATTTTTGGCTAGTAATGACAGTGGTATTACGGATGAAGCGGGCGATTTTGAAGATTGGATTGAAGTTTATAATGCAAGTGATGAGGCTGTAGATATCGGTGGCATGTATATCACCGATGATCTTAGCAATCCAACACTTTGGCAAATTCCAGCAACAGATCCGACCTCAACGACCATTCCTGCTAAAGGATACCTTGTATTGTGGGCAGATAAAGATACCCTTGCGGGGCCTTTGCATGTTAATATAAAGCTAGGAAGCGGTGGAGAGCAAATCGGGTTAGTTGAATTGATCGGTGCAGATATTGGTTTCCTAGATTCACTCACCTTTGGCCCACAGCAAGGAGACGTTTCTCAAGGTCGCTTCCCGGATGGTAGTGAAACGATCGTAGATTTTTACGAACCGACGCCAGGGAGTACCAATGTAATTTCTTTTGTCGCTAACCTATGGATCAATGAGGTTCAGCCGCAGAATACTTCAACAATAGCCGATGAATTTGGTGAAAATGACGGCTGGATCGAAATATATAATAACAACAATGAAGCGATAGATATTGGAGGCTTATACCTATCCAACGACTTGGCCAACCTTCCCTTGTGGCAAATACCTGCGGATCAGCCTGGTCTGACCACGATACCGTCTAAAGGTTTTGTTACCCTTTGGGCAGATAATCAGGTTAGCCAAGGTCCACTGCATTTGGGTTTCACCCTGAATAGTGGGGGAGGAGTATTGGCTTTGACGGATATTATCGGGCCAGATGCTTCCATTATAGACTCTATGACTTACCAGTCGGTCATCGCAGATGCCTCCTATGGTCGTTATCCCGATGCTAGTATCCACTCAAAAACATTTACTGACCCTTCACCGGGGACAAACAATACAATTCCTGTACTGGGGAATTTATTCATCAATGAATTTCTGGCGAGTAATGATACCGATGTATCGGATGATTTTGGACAATTTGAGGATTGGATCGAAATTTATAATGCAGGCTCAGAGGCGGTTGATATTGGAGGCTTATTTTTAACGGATGATGTAAATGACCCGACCAAGCATCAAATGCCAACAAACCGACCTGATCTTACTACTATTGATAGCAAGGGCTTTCTTTTGATTTGGGGTGATAATCAACCCCAACAAGGAACTTTACATGCGAATGTAAAGCTGAGTTCTAGCGGAGAACAAATCGCACTAGTACAGATTAATGGAACAGAAATACACTATTTGGATTCACTGACCTTTGGTGGACAGACCACCGATGTTTCTGTTGGTCGATCTGTTGATGGCGGTACAGATTTTGTTTCTTTCAATGTAACCACACCTAACGCTACTAATAATCCATCTTCGAGTGCGCCGACCATTGATAATTGCCCACTCGATATTTCTGGCACTGTGGCGGTAGACGCTTGCGAAATCATTGCGAATTGGGTAGCGCCAACGGCTACGGATGATGGCACTGTTGTTAGCTTCACGAGTACGCATGATCCAGGAACAAGTTTTAGTGTGGGTACGACCACTGTAGTGTATACGGCAATCGATGATGAAGGGAATGAAGCTGAGTGTAACTTTAATGTAACGGTCATTGACGGCATTAATCCAGAAATCAGTTGCCCATCCTCGATATCTGTTCTTCCCGATGCGGGTTTGAGTACTGCTATTGTTGATTACATCGCTCCACTTGGCACGGATAATTGCCCAGGCGTAAACACTTCGCAGGTTAGCGGATTGGGTAGCGGTGCTAGCTTCCCTGCTGGTATAACTACTGAGACTTTTACGGCTAGAGACGCTTCTGGTAATAGTGTAAACTGTAGTTTTACTGTTACTGTGCAAGAGAGCGGGCTACCGACTATTACGGATTGTCCTGGGGCTATTGTTCAAGGAACTGACGCAGGTGTATGTGAGGCAGTAGTTACTTGGGTAGAGCCGATAGCCAATGATTTAGGAACGATCGTAAGTTTTACCAGTACGCATGCACCGGGTGATGTATTTCCAATAGGATTGACCACTGTGACTTATACCGCTACAGATGATGAAGGAAACACAGCAGAATGTAGCTTTGATGTGACGATTAATGATGAAGAAGCGCCTCAAATTAGCTGTCCACTGAATATTTCGGAGACAGTAGAAGCAGGCATCACCAATAAGGTCGTAGATTATATTACGCCAGTCGGTACCGATAATTGTACCGGGGTAGCGACTACACAAACCGCCGGCTTAGGAACAGGTGGTAACTTCCCTGTGGGAGAGACGACGGAGACGTATAGTGTAACTGATGGTGCTGGATTAACCGCCAATTGCAGTTTCACCATAACGGTAATTGAGATAGGCCCACCAGTAATTACTAATTGCCCAACGACCATTACACAAGGAAACGATCCAGGTGTATGTGAAGCGATTGTAAGCTGGGTTGAGCCGACGGCCAGTGATGACGGAAGCATTAGTAGTTTCACCAAAACGCATGAACCGGGAAGTGTTTTTCCAGTAGGAACTACCACGGTGACTTATACGGCTACTGATAATGATGGTAACACCACTGATTGCAGCTTTGATGTGATCATTAACGATACGGCTGCGCCGCAAATCAGTTGCCCAGCACCTATTGTGGTGACTGCAGCCCCGAACGCCAACGATGCACTTGTTAATTATACCCCACCAGTTGGAACAGATAACTGTTCTGGTGCGGCTACGGTGCAGACAGCAGGCTTAGGAACGGGTGCTAATTTCCCAGTGGGTACCACCACGGAAACATTCGTCGTAACAGATGGAGTCGCGAACGCTACGACTTGTAGCTTCACAGTGACTGTAGAGGCTGCTCAATCGGGTCCAAGTATTCAAAGCTTTGTCCTAGTTGATGCTGGAACCAATCTGGATGTATTGACGATTACCGAAGGGCTTAAAATAGTCTTAGGCGATTTACCGACAGATTTTCTAAATATTTATGCCGTTACTAATCCATTACCAACAGGTAGTGTCGAATTGAGTATCAGCGGACCAATAACGGATACTCGCACAGAAAATGTAGCACCCTACGCCTTATTTGGCGATGGTGGCGGAAATTTCAATGGTACTACCTTTGTGCTGGGGCAATACAGCATTACAGCCCAAGCCTTTGAAGGAAGTAGTGGATCAGGCGAAGCTGGCCCAGCGAAAACCATCAATTTTGAATTGGTTGAATTCTTGAGTGAAGCACCAGTGATTACTGGTTGTCCGGTTGGCATTAGCCAAGGCAATGATATAGGTGTTTGTGGAGCAAGTGTAAGTTGGCCACTTCCGGTGGCTACCGACGATGGCACTGTGGTTAGTTTCACTAGTACGCATAATATTGGCGATGTTTTTCCAGTAGGAACGACTACCGTGACTTATACCGCAACGGATAATGATGGACTTGTCACGACCTGTAGCTTTGATATTACAGTTAATGATGTGGAGAGTCCGCAAATTAGCTGTCCAGCTCCAATTGTAGCCACTGTTTTGACTGGTGTAAGTACGACGGTGATTGACTATACTACTCCAGTAGGCACTGATAATTGTCCAGCTGCCAATACGGCCCAGACGGAAGGTATTGGATCTGGTGGGAACTTCCCGGTGGGTGTAAGCACAGAGGGCTATACGGTGACTGATGCAGCTGGTAATTCATCCAGTTGTAGCTTTACGGTTACCA
Organism: uncultured Lewinella sp.; assembly: GCA_913060855.1. Lineage (GTDB taxonomy): Bacteria > Bacteroidota > Bacteroidia > Chitinophagales > Saprospiraceae > DT-111. The sequence continues at coordinate 4,440 of CAJXUM010000619.1, forward strand.
TAACAGAGACAGGGCCGCCGATCATTTCAGGCTGCCCCGCAACGATAACACAATCCAATGATATAGGACTTTGCGAAGCGATCGTGAGTTGGACACCACCTGTAGCTAGCGATGAAGGTACAGTAACCAGCTTTACCAGCACGCACGAGCCAGGTGCCGCTTTCCCTGTAGGAACGACCACGGTAACGTATACCGCGATAGACAATGAAGGAGAAGAGAGTACTTGTAGTTTTGATGTTGTCGTGAATGACACCGAATTACCGGAGCTTAGCTGTCCTGCGGATATTTTCGCTAGTGTGGCAGCAGGTGTACCTAGCACCATTGTTAATTATGCAGTTCCCAAAGGAAGTGATAATTGCCCTGGCGAAAGTACTGCTCTAACCGGAGGCTTAGGAAGTGGGGCTAGTTTCCCCGTCGGTGCGACTACCGAAACCTATACCCTGTCTCTTATACACATCTCCGAGCCC
>CAJXUM010000620.1 GCA_913060855.1 uncultured Lewinella sp.
GAGATCAGCCTCGGTCTCGTGGGCTCGGAGATGTGTATAAGAGACAGGGTCATAGTTTTGCAACATGGCTCGGTCTCTTAGCACCTCATCAATCCAGTTGATGGATTCACCCGCTAAGAAATTTTCTTGCTCCTCCGGAGATCGCAAAAACACGGCTTGGTCTTCTAGTGAAGTAGGTGTAGGACGGATAGGCTTAGGATCAGCAGCATCTTCTCCGCCCCGCTCTTGATAGCGATTGTACCAGCTATACAGTTGCTCTTGGTGTGCGTAATCAAACAAGCGATTTAAAAATTGATCCGGATTCATTATTTGGGTAGCATCGGTAGGGGACATATCCTGAACACCGGTGTAGGCGTTAAATGAAATCGTTGGTTTTTCTGATTTACCTGTTTTTGTCGTAATAATCACGACCCCATTTGAAGCCCGTGCGCCATAAACCGCAGCAGCACTAGCATCTTTCAGCACATCAATAGTGGCTACATCACTGACATTAATATTAGCAATAGAACCATTGAATATGATACCATCCAGAATGATCAATGGTGCCTGCGAACCAGACAGTGAGTTTTGTCCCCTGATTTCGATATTTGGGGAACCACCTGCTTGGGTGGTAACGCCTACATTTACTCCCGCAGAAAGTCCTTGTAGGGCCTGTCCAATATCGACATTTCCCCCTTTACTCTTATCAGTCATATCAACTCTTACAATGGCACCTGTAAGGTCCTTCTTCCGTTGGGTACCATATCCAATGACCACTACTTCTCCCAACGACTGAATATCTTCGGTTAGTTGCAGATTGATGGTGGTCTGATTACCGACTGTAATCTCTTTAGACTCATAGCCGGTATAGGATATTATTAGGATAGCATTATTATCAGCTACACTCATTTGAAAATTTCCATCAATGTCGGTAATTGTCCCATTGCTGGTGCCTTTCTCCTGGATTGTAGCGCCGATCAAGCCCTCATTATTCAGACCTGTGATCTTCCCAGTGATATCAATGGCTAGCTTTTCATTTTTAATGTCTATTGCCTTTGGGCTAGTTTCAGTTGTTGCGGTAGATTTTTCGTCATCCAGGTAGTTATTTGCTTGACTGGCAGATATGAAGGCAAGAAAGCATACTGCGGCGCACAGGAGCTTCAGGCCATGTCTAAAGGTGCCAAAAGTCTTCCTTTTGAACTGTCTAAGGTTTTTCATATTGAAAAGTATTTTGATGGCAAATCGTTGTGTTCAATAATCTAGCGTATCATATTAGCGGGTATACAATGCATGACTCCTAATTACTTCATTGCAATCGCTGCATGATAGTTTGTATGATAGTAGGAATTGGTATTACTATTACTATTTGGAAAGCATAGCTTATGTTAATACATAAGAATGCGGGTCGCCAGAAGAATCAGGTATACGCCTAGATATCGGCTGTAAATGATAAGTAGATGTTCACAGACTATTTAAAGCGTATACTAAGCCAGCCGATGTATAGACATCGAGTACTTATCCCCTAATGGGATTTTTGTGTAAATGTTAGATCATAGCTCTAGACCTAGAGGGAATAGAGGCTTTTATGCAAAACTTTAATCGAAAAAACACAAATACCTGAGAAAGTTTGAGCTATTTGTTGGGTGGTTGTTTGAGGAAAATCAGTTTAGGTCCCGGCCTAATTATTGGAAGAAATTGAGGTAACTAAAAGATGTATTTTAGCTAAAATTGTCGCTACAGTTAAGTTTCGGTTTTTAAGATAGTATTTTTTGAATAATATCGGCAAATTTCTCGTGTTAGAATGCTAGGATGTCCGTAAGTTATTGGTTTTAAGACCAATTTTCCAGTTAGAATAGTCATAGTTAGGCTCATTTACCCTCTCTTATAGTCAAAGCGGTGCGGGTTGCTTTTTATGCAAAAAAGCTTCCACTGTTACTGGCTATTTATAAGGCATGGAAAAGAAAAGCAGTTATAATTACGTTAAGTACAAGAACATGATTATTCAAGCGGGTCAGACCTACCTATTTTGGTCTTTGATGCATGGCAGATTCTTTGGTATAGCTTATCCTAGCTGCTATTTCTCTGAAGGCCTATGTTGATATCCCCTGAATCTAATGATGTACCTTGATTTTTAAGTAGTATTGACTAAATTCAAAAAAGCGTTTACTCCATGAAGTATATTGGCTTAAGTTTTCTTTTTGCCCTGTTTTTCACCTCTTCCGTTTTTGGTCAGAAAATTCGTTTTAAGTCTCCACAAAAGGTCACAAAGATCGGTATTTCTGATCCAGCGATGTTTGAGGATGTGATGGTTGTCGTTCCAGAGATTGGAAGCCATTCTCGGAATGTCCTAGAACGGCAAAATTTGAAACCGTTTATGATGCCTGTTCGGCAAATCGGATTTCGGGGGGATGATATGTGTTATACACAAACTAGTTGCCTGGAATATTATCTCAACTTGAAGAAGAATTACAAGATCAATCTAAGCCCAGATTATATTTCGCTTAGTCTTGCGGCAAACGGGCGCTTACTTAGTGCAAAAGATGTGCTGAACTTTTTAGTGAAGGATGGGACGGTTAATGCAGCCATATTGCCCTACGATGCAGGTGAGATCACCAATGCTGTGTTTGCGACTCAAAAGTATAAGATCAACAACTTCTTGTATTTATTCAATGGAGCTTCTAAAAACCTGCAGAAGGTCTTTGAAACCAAAAAAGCACTGATTCGAGGGAATCCCGTGATTGTGGAGTTAAAGTCCGTTGAGAAAGTAATAGGTTTTCGGGAGCATGAATGGGGACCTGCTCAAGCTGGCGATTATCGGTATTCCTTTATTGTTGTGGGCTTTGATGAATCCAGTAAGACTTTTGAATTGAGAAGTAACTTTGGTAGTGATTGGGCCAATAATGGATATATTCGCATGGATTATGATGTTTTCGGGCGTCTGACTACAGGAGCCTACGTAATGGTACCAGAGGAATATTATTAGCACATGAAGAAAATTGGATTGATATCAGATACTCATTCTCATTTGGAGGAAAAGGTTTTTGAGCATTTTGCAGATTGTGATGAGATTTGGCATGCTGGAGATATTGGCACCTTGGAGCTAGCCGATCGTTTGGCCGCTTTCAAGCCCTTGAAGGCCGTCTATGGCAATATTGATGGATCACCTATTCGACAGGTCTATCCGCTAGATTTACGGTTTGATTGTGAAGGTATAGATGTATGGATGACGCATATAGGCGGCTATCCTGGCCGCTACAACCAACGTGTACGTGAACTGATGAAGACCGATCCACCAGACTTGTTTATCTGTGGACATTCCCATATCCTGAAGGTAATGCCCGACAAGAAATATAAGCTCTTACATATCAATCCAGGAGCTGCCGGGGTGCATGGTTTCCACCAGGTGAAGACGATTATTCGCTTTGCGATTGATGAAGGCCAAATAAAGGACCTGGAAGTGATTGAAATGGGTAGGAGAGGGGCTTTATCTTAAGATCTGGAAGAGGTATATACCAACAAAAAACGCGATCAGCATAGCTGACCGCGTTTTTTTTATTTTATCAAAAGCGATGTGCTTTTTGATGACTGGTTGATTTACATCATGCCAGGCATGCCACCACCGTGCATGTGTCCACCACCACCACCTGCACCTTCTGGCTCAGGGCGATCGCTGATCACACATTCAGTAGTTAATACCATACCCGCAATAGAACCTGCATTTTCCAATGCAATTCTAGTCACTTTGGTAGGATCAATAACACCTGCTTTTTTCAAGTCTTCATATATATTGGTACGTGCATTGTAGCCATAGCTACCTTTGCCTGCCAATACTTGCTGTAAAACAACTGAACCTTCTACACCTGCATTATCAGAAATGATACGTAGAGGCGCTTCCAAGGCTTTCTTAACGATAGCGATTCCGATGGTTTCGTCTTCGTTTACGCCTTGAAGGTCAGCGATTTTCGCGATAGTACGAACTAAAGCGACACCACCACCAGCAACGATACCTTCTTCCACTGCTGCACGAGTAGCGTGAAGTGCATCATCTACACGGTCCTTCTTCTCTTTCATTTCTACTTCAGTAGCAGCACCAACATACAATACAGCTACACCACCTGACAACTTGGCCAAGCGTTCCTGTAGTTTTTCGCGATCGTAGTCAGAAGTTGTTACTTCAATTTGTTGCTTGATTTGATTGACTCGAGCAGTAATTTGCTCTGCATCACCATGACCATCAACTACAGTAGTGTTGTCTTTGTCAATAGTGATTTTCTCACAGCTACCTAAGTGCTCAAGCTCTACGCTGTCCAATTTGTAGCCTTTCTCTTCAGAGATAACAGTACCTCCAGTTAGAATGGCAATATCTTCTAGCATAGCTTTACGGCGATCACCAAAACCAGGTGCTTTAACAGCAACTACTTTTAGTTGAGCACGCAAGCGGTTAACCACTAATACACCCAAAGCTTGGCTTTCGATGTCTTCTGCGATAATCAATAATGGACGTCCAGACTGAACCACTTTTTCCAAAATAGGAACGATGTCCTGCATGTTGGAAATTTTCTTGTCGTGGATCAAGATGAATGGGCTTTCATACTCAGCGGTCATGTCCTCTGCATTCGTCACGAAATAAGGAGACAAGTAACCACGGTCGAATTGCATACCCAATACTTCTTCTACATAAGTATCAGTACCTTTTGCTTCTTCCACTGTAATGACGCCATCTTTGGAAACACGCTTCATCGCATCAGCGATAAGTGTACCAATTTCTTCATCATTGTTGGCAGAAATAGAGGCAATTTGCTGGATCTTTTTGAAGTCGTCACCAATTACTTCAGATTGCTCATGAAGATCAGTGATTACAACTTTGACAGCTTTATCTGTCTCTTATACACATCTCCGAGCCCACGAGACCGAGGCTGATCTCGT
>CAJXUM010000621.1 GCA_913060855.1 uncultured Lewinella sp.
GAGATCAGCCTCGGTCTCGTGGGCTCGGAGATGTGTATAAGAGACAGAAATAACGATGATAAAGCGGTAATTATTTTGGGAAGTAAAGATTAAAAAATTAAGCTGTTCGTACAACTCTTAAGTTGAACTTAAAATAGCGGGTGTAAGTGATTGATAACGACAAGTCTATTCTTTTTCGCTTTTATTTTGTTACTTCGATATCTCATCCAAAACTGGTTTTACTATGATTCACAAATATGGATTCTTACTTTTTTTATGCGGATTAAGTCTTCCCCTCGCCGCTCAATGGCAGAAGGCCTCTGTTGACGAAAACTATTTGCTTAAGGTAGAAGAGATGGTAGCGCCAAGCGAGCTAGAAGAGCGGGGAGGAGCGGGATATCAGCAGATACCAGGTTTTCCGATTGGAGGTAGAGCAAATCCCAATTTCAAGAACTTTCGAAATGTGACACTGATCGACCTAAATGGTGATCAGAAGGACGATATACTGATTGGAATGGATAATAAATTACGTGCTTATACGGATCAAGGATTATTGTGGGAAAAGACGGTCAGTGGATTTATTATCTATCCTCCCTCTGTGGCGGATATCAATGACGATGGGGAATGGGATATTGTACAAACAACAGGGAGTATCAATGGGACAGGACGAGTCTATTTGCTGGATAAAAATGGAAATGACCAGACGGGTTGGCCCCTGAATTTTGATGGCAATTGGATATTGACAGCGGCAGCATTGGCGGATCTAAATGACGACAAACAATTAGAGATCATTTTTGCTGAAAGACAGAGCCCTGCGGGAAAAATTCACGTCGTAAATTTTGATGGATCTTCTTTCAATAATAATTGGCCAGTTACTTTAGATGCTACGCCTTCAGTGACGCCTTCTGTAGGTGATGTGGATGGTGATAATCAAGTAGAAATCGTAGCGTATTCGACCGAAAGTCAATATGTTTTTAATACGCTTGGACAAGCGGAAACTGGGTTCCCGATCACTACGCATCCAGCTCAACGTTATAGTTTTCAATCTCCCATTCTGGTAGATTTGAATAATGATCAGGCCTTAGAAATTGTGGGTGCGACGCATAGCGATAACGAAAACCCACAGCCTGAATTTTATGTGATGGAAGGCGATGGAGGAGATTACCCCGGATGGCCGAAGATGATCCCTGAAAATAGTTGGACCTTCAATACACCGACGGTTATTCCCAATGGGAGCGGACATATGATATTGATGAGCCGACCAATATCTGATGAAGCATCAAAATCAATGCTTTATGGTTGGAATGCGGCAGGTGTTTCTCAAATGGGGTTCCCTATTGCAAAAGCCGGCGGGTTGGAAGGTATTATTTCTGTAGCTGATGTTGATAATGATAACGAATTTGAGTTGGTTTTTGGGGCTAATATCATTACGCCTAATGGAAATGGATTTATTAATGCCTACGAAATGGACGGCTCCGGCCAAGTCCCGAATTTCCCCATTCAGCCTCGTGGCTGGACCTTTATGAATGGCGCCAACTTTGGTGATGTGAATGGTGATGGTGAAATGAATTTGGTGTCGCTCAGCTATACCCAAACTTTTGGAGGCGGAATTGATTCTATCTACTTAAATGTGTACGATCTTAATGTTCCTTACACTACTGAGAAGGTGGCTTGGGGAACCTATAAAGGAAGTAATTCAAGAGATGGTAGACTCACCGAACAATTGGTTTCTTCTGTCACTTCATTTACGCCTCAATGGAGTGATTTAACCGTGCTACCGAATCCCATTTCAAAAGAAGCACAACTACGGTTTACTTCAAAGGAATCATCTTTTGGTCAGATTGAATTGTTAGATATAAACGGTCGACTGCTAAAAACTTTTCACCAAGGGATATTGCCGATAGGCGAACAACTTTTTACCCTAAATGTTGAAGATATACCAGCGGGCATCTACCTGGTCCGTTTACATGGATCGGAAGGACAGCTGGTTAAAAAAATAGTAGTAGAATAAAGGCTAATAGTAAATTCGCAAAAACAAAAAAATAATGGCTTTAACAGAATCAAATATGCTCCCATTAGGGACGGCAGCACCTTCTTTTGCTTTACCCGATACGGTAAGTGGAAATACAGTCAGTTTGGGGGATGTGAAGGGCGACAAGGCGACAGTAGTCATGTTTTTATGCAATCATTGTCCTTATGTGATTCATGTCAATGAGGAAATTGTGCGCCTAGTAAATGACTACAAGGCAGCAGGTGTAAGTTTTGTAGGAATTAGCTCGAATGATGTAGTTAATTACCCACAAGATAGCCCGGACAAGATGAAGGTTCATGCAGAAACAGTAGGGTATAATTTCCCTTATCTATATGATGAAAGCCAGGAAGTAGCCAAGGCTTACGATGCCGCTTGTACACCTGATTTCTATGTGTTTGATGGTGAAACACAATTGGCTTATCGCGGCCGCCTCGATAGCTCACGCCCCAACTCTGGCCAGCCCTTAACTGGAGCCGACCTTCGGGAGGCTTTGGATACGGTACTTGCGGGAAAAACGGTAAGTGAGCGGCAATACCCTAGCGCGGGCTGTAATATTAAGTGGAAAAAATAGGGTGAGAATTGCTAGCCGATTGGGGCAATTACTTAGAGCCTGTTTGGGCAGCGCTTTTAGCCCAAATGGTGTTGCCCAAACAGGCTCTTAGCCAGGAAGGGTAGCTTCTATGGCCAAGTAATTGCCCAAATGAGTGTTTAAAAAGGATCACTCCACTTTTCATTAGTGTACATATCTTGACCACTCAAGGTCTGTAGGAATGCGATCAAAGCATTACGGTCATCATTAGACAAGTTTTGCCTTTGGCCAGGGCCTCTGCCTAATCTTGGATCGAGATTATTATTATTATTATTATTATTATTATTCGGGATATTAGTATAATGATCGAGGACCTCATTGAGGTTCTCGAAGGCACCATTGTGCATCATCGGGCCGTTTAGCTCTCCCATAGGATTGAAGAGGTCTCGTAAGGATGGAGATCTTGTATTATTGAGATCCAGCATGGCCGGATTACTGGCACTAGTAATCACGCCATTATTGCGCGAGCGAGGATCGATATCGAATTCCGGGGCGCTATGGCAAGCATTGCAGCCTAAACCGCCATTCATCATCCCATCGCCTATTGGCCCTCCCATACCTGGTGGAGCAAGAAACAGTGTTTTTCCTCTATTTTCTTCCGCTGTAAAATTAGAGAATGCAGCTTGGTCATCGGCGACACTAGCTCTACCTTCATCATATTTGCTGTCAAAAGATTGAATACTTCGGATAAATTGAGCCAGTGCTTGTTGCATTCTCTGTTCGGTCAGGTTCTGATCGCCATACACGGCCATCATCAATTCTTGGTAGTAGGCTTCCGCTTTTAGTTTCGCCAAAAGCTGTTCTATGCCAGGCTCACCATTTTCACCACTATATCCCATCTCGATATGATCTTGAATAGGTTGAGTGGTTTGTTCCTCCAATGTATTGGCCCTTTCGTCCCAGAAGAAACGGTCCTCCGCACTGAATCTGGCATTGACCAAACGCATGGAATGCCTCCCCGTATTCCCATTTATACCTCTGCTCAAGGCTACATTATCGCCAAAGGCCAGTGGCTGTTGGTGGCAGGAAGCACAGGCAACGGTATTCGTGAGGGATAACTTCTTGTCATAAAACAAGACGCGACCTAGCGTGGCTTCAAGGTCACTAATCCGGTTACCCCTAGTATTATCTTTTGTGATATAATCTGGTACGGCTTGTTCCGCATAGTTGTACAAATTGTCGAGATCGATTTTTCCACCAAAAGTACTTTCTATGGCCGTTAGTTCAGGATCATCATTGATCGGAGGAGTGTCTATATCGGGAATCGTTGGATCATCTTTTGCACAGGATAGCACGGCTAAGGCTAAAAATAAAACGAATTTTGTTCGGATTATCATGGTTTTTTTTGTGGGTTAGAAAATGTCAGAGAACCAAGGTTTTTAAAATAGGAGAGAGTAGGAGGTTAGATTACAGGGGCACTGTTATTACGTAAAAGGAGCCATTCCTGCTTTTGTACTGATGATTGCGATTATTTTTTTTGCGCAGCTTTCAAATCAGGGCTTTCTAAGCGAAAAAAAACGGTTGTTTTACCCTCTATTTCTTTAGGGTCTATTTTTTTCATTCCCAGCTTGATGGCTAATCTTTGAGAGGCTAAATGAGGAGGGTCAGTAGCGGCCAAAAGGTATTCAAATGATAGTTGGGAAAAGGTATAATTGATGACTTGTTCTGCGGCCTCTTTGGCATACCCTTTTCCGGTAAAAACAGGCAAAAGCGCGTAAATGAGTTGAGGTTGCGCTTCCTCAAAGAAATACCATAGACCCGTATAACCGATAATAGTACTAGAAGCCTTAAGTGAAATCTTCCACAGGCCGAACTGATCCTCGGCAAAGTACTGCTCATTTTGTGTCATGACCTCAGCCGCTAACTCTTCCGAAATGACTTCATCATCCCATAAGTATTGACGAACAAAAGGATCAGTATTGATTTGATGGAAAAGCTTGACATCCTCTATCGTGAAGGGGAGAAGGGAAAGTCGATCGCTTGTTAATACAGGTGCTGACATATCGTTCAGGGCTTTAATTAGTCCTACAAATATAATACGGTCTCTTGCTGTATGTCAAGCATTTTCCCGATGAAACTTATCGGTGCTCATACAGGTTAATTAAATGCTGAACATTAACTTTTTACTATCTTCGAGCCTATGAGTAAAATTGAAATTCGGACCGTTGATGTGGTTCAATATTTGGAGCCATTGCGAGAAGGAGGGTCTCTCCCCGCTATTGTGAAGGCTGATGATGAATTTCTTTATGCTGTCTCTTATACACATCTCCGAGCCCACGAGACCGAGGCTGATCTCG
>CAJXUM010000622.1 GCA_913060855.1 uncultured Lewinella sp.
TACACTATCCTCTTCGTCGGCAGCGTCAGATGTGTATAAGAGACAGCCTCAATACCGATACGCAAGCCTTTATTGATAAACTCAATCAAGCGACTACTGTAGCCACGGGAAGTTCTTTGAAATTTCTCATTATGGCCAAAGGAGAGGCGCATGTTTATCCCCGATTGGGACCCACTATGGAATGGGATACTGGAGCTGCCCAGATCGTACTGGAAGAAGCTGGAGGGCATGTGATCCACAATGATCATCGAACGCCTTTGTTGTATAATAAAGAAGATTTACTGAATCCTTTTTTCATTGCTTATGGCAACAGCCAGGTACCTGCGGAATAGAATACTAGCCGCTCTCAAGGGCTAATATTCCGACCTCTATTTATGGATCTTATTTAAAGCGGTTAGCCAAACTAGAAATGGCTTCGTCTCCCATCACTGCATGGCTAGGCCGGGGGTGATCCGTATTAAAGACACTCAACTCTTTTCTGGATAGGAGGTTTATATCAGCTTCGTGTACGACTCCTTTTTCATCCTTTATGGCCTCCAATGACAGTCCTAGGTGTTTGGCCAAAAAAGGGTAGACGGCCATGCGTTTAGATATCCCATAATCATGACCTTCATTGATTAGGTGCACATTCTCCACTGAAGCTTTTTTCCTGTATAGTTGATAAATTTGCTGAAGATGGGGGAACTCAACATTGGGGGTGTTTTTCGTCCAATCTTCCCCATCAGAAACGAGCAACATAGGCCTGGGCGCGGTTAAAGCGGCTAGTTCAACATTGTTAGTTTGGAAGCCAGCACTCGTGTGAATAGGCATGCCACTCTCACAGACACAACCGCCGAAGAAATGAGCAGAGACCATCACCACGGGAACAGCTACTTTGATTCGCTTGTCGGTGGCTGCCATAACAAAAGTCTGTGTCCCACCACCAGAAGCGCCGGTGGCGGCAATCCGTTTATCGTCTACTTCCGGCAAGCTTTGTAGGAAATCAATGACTCTTCGACCATTGATGATTTGTAGTTTGAGTGATTTAGGGTGTTTGTGTATAGATTGATCCGAATCGCCATAGCCTAGCATATCATAAGCGAATACAACGGCTCCCATACGCGCCAAACTAGCGCAACGTTTTTGTACATCTTCGCGATATCGACCATAATTGCCTTCTTCTTTCCAGTGCCCATGTGGACTCACTATCGCTGGGCGTTTGCCAGTGTATCCTGTAGGCAAATAGAGGTTTCCTGTCACAAATAATCCAGGTAAACTTTCAAATGCAACATTTTCAACGGTATAGCCGACAAGCGTTTTCCGACTATGCCGAATAGGATTTAGCGGAGTAGAGGGTAGCCGTTTGGGTAACTCTGCGCCTTTTAAAATCCCTTTTCGGATTTGTTTAGCTCGCTTTTTCCAGTTGACTAGCTTCGGATAAGATTGGGCGTATTCTTGTAAGGCAATTTTGCCTTCCGCCTCGGTAAAATAATGACCTTGGCAAAGCGGAAAAGTATCCATCTGGTCTTGGGCTGTTAATGGGCTGAAATAAGCTATTAGTAAAAACGCTAAGCTGGCAACTGTACGGTTAATTTTCATACTTTTTCGTTTGTTTTGAAGGTGTTGGTTTCAAACATCTCATGGAGGTGATTGGGCCGGATCTCTTTCTACCTCAAGTTATCACTTCCTACTATCATAACCAAGCACAACTGTTTCTATTTCAAGATCTATTTTTCTGATTTTTGACCTTCATAGGTAACCTGATTTGTCATTCGGTTGTCATTTACTTCATTGATTACCAGTTGTTAAGAATTGTTTAACAAGCTGGCAACACTTTTTAACAATACTCCGGCATTATGAATTTGTTTAATAGTTGTGGCGATGTCTACATGAACAAATGAATAACTTAAACCTATCCCATTGAACCTTTAAAAATGAGCGTAATGAGAGCTAGATTTGTAGTATTAACCCCACTTTTATTTCTATTGACTTGTTCGGTGCTCAGTGCACAATACTTTGGTCGAAACAAGCCTAATTATGAAAATTTTGATTTTAAGATCCACCAAAGTAACCACTTTGATATCTATCATTATTTATCGAGCTCCGAACAGTTAAAGGATCTCGCGAATCATAGCGAGCACTGGTATAATCTTCACCAATCTATTCTGAAGGATACGATTCGACAAAAGAATCCGCTTATCTTTTATAACGATCATGCCGACTTCCAACAAACTAATGCCATTAGTGGAAGCATTGGAGTAGGTACAGGCGGGGTAACCGAGGCTTTTAAGAATCGGGTGATCATGCCACTTACCATGTCCAATCAGCAGACGCATCATGTATTGGGCCATGAAATGGTACATGCTTTTCAATACAATATGATTATCAACGGAGATTCTACCAATCTCCGCAATCTTCAAAATCTTCCTTTGTGGATGGTAGAGGGTTTAGCGGAGTATATGTCAATTGGTAGTGTCGACGCACATACGGCCATGTGGATGCGGGATGCGGTGCTTCGTGACGATATCCCAACCTTGGACCAGCTCAACAATATGGGTAAGTATTTCCCTTATCGTTATGGGCAAGTATTCTGGGCTTTCCTCACCGGCTTAAAAGGCGACCAGGTGATAGCCCCGTTTTTTAAAGCAACGGCGATTCTGGGTTTTGAAAAAGCTTCTATTAAAGTATTGGGGATGAAGAAAAAGGACCTGTCCAAATTGTGGGTAGAGTCATTTCGGCAGCATTTTAGCCAATACCTGGGGGATAAGAAAGAGAAACTAGTAGGTAAAGCGCTAATCACAAGTGAAAATGGGGGACGTTTGAATATCGCGCCTGAGATTAGTCCCAATGGTCAATATGTCATCTTCCTTTCGGAGAAAGACGTATTTTCTACCGACTTGTTCCTAGCCGATGCCCGTAACGGAAAGATCATTCGTAAAGTGGCGAGTGCCAGTAAAGATGGACATATCGATGATTTTAGCTACATCGAATCTTCGGGAACCTGGTCGCCGAACAGTAAGCAGTTCGCTTTTGTGGGAATTAGCCGAGGAGACAATGTATTGATTATAAAAGAAGCAGCTACCGGAAAAACAGTGAAGGAGATTCGACCTAAAGGTATCCCTGCTTTTACGAATCCGAGCTGGTCACCTGATAAAAAGACGATCGTAGTAACGGGCTTGGTCGATGGACAAACTGATTTGTATCGTATCAGCGTATCTTCTGGTCGCGTCGAACAATTGACAGATGATCGCTACGCGGAAATTCATCCCACTTGGTCGATGGATGGAGAGAAGTTATTTTTCTCTACGGATGAGCAGAGTATCAAAAACGGTCGTACGAATGGCAAGTGGTCTTTCAACTTGGCGGAACTAAATGTTACCACTCGAGAAAAGACTCATTTCCCCGTTTTCCCGGGAGCAGATAATCTCAATCCAGCGCAGGATACAGCCGGAAATATCCTCTTTCTGTCAAACCGAGATGGTTTTAGAAATATTTACCAATACCAGCCTGCTACAAATGAAGTGGCACAATTGACGAATCTATTGACCGGCGTCAGTGGTATCACTGCACTAGCCCCTGCGATGAGTCTCGACCGCAAGCGAAACCGATTGGTGTATACCTATTTTTCAGGTAATCGCTACCAGATTTATCAGACGAAATTAGATGATTTAACACCACAAACGGTAGCCATAGATGCGGTAAACTTTGCCCCAGCAAAATTACCTCAGTTGAATAAAAATGCACCGAGAATAGTGGACCGACAATTGTCTCAGCTGGACCGGATGGAAAGTACACAAGGAACAAGTCTGAAAGAACTGGATTACAAACCCAAGTTCAAACTCGACTACATCGGGGGAAGCGCCGGTGCAGGAATTGGTAGCAGCCCAGCCTTTGGTACAACGACTGGATTAGCCGGTGGTGTGGATTTGCTATTCAGTGATATCCTCGGCAACAATCAATTGTTTAGTAGCTTATCGCTGAATGGAGAGATTACGGACTTTGGAGGGACCATCGCCTATATCAATCGGGATAGCCGAATCAATTGGGGAGGGGCCATTTCGCATACGCCCTTCCGCAGTATTCAGGGGGGATATGCAGGAGTGGATACGCTTTTCTTTGGGGATGATGCTTTCCGCCTAGCTGATCGATATGTTTTTGATGTCACGCGAATTTTCGAAGACAAGGCCACTATTTTTGCGCAATACCCTTTCTCTACGACGTTGCGAGCAGAAGTGGGTGCTGCCTTTTCACGATACAGCTTTAGGGTTGACCGACTAGATAATTACTATGATGTTTTTGGTAATCTCCTGGCGCAGGATCGAGAAAAACTGGACAATGCACCTTCCGCATTTAACCTAGGTAATGTCCAATTGGCCTTGGTGGGAGATAATGCCAATTTCGGGCTCACTGCTCCGCTATCTGGCCAGCGTTTCCGATTGGGATTGGATCAATACTTCGGAGAATTTAACTATACGGCGGCTACTGCTGATTACCGGATTTATCGGTATTTCAAACCTGTAGGACTTGCCTTTAGAGCCCTGCATTATGGTCGATATGGTGGTAATAGCGAAGGCCTGTTCCCCTTGTATGTCGGCAATCCACAATACCTGAGAGGCCTGAATTCGGGCGATGCACAGAATATTTTTGTCCAAAATGGTCGCTCCTTCAATGATCTCTTGGGCAGTAAACTATTAGTCACCAATTTTGAGGTGAGAATCCCATTCAGTGGTCCCGAACAAATCGCCTTGATCAAATCCAAGTTTTTATTCTCTGACCTCAATTTCTTTATAGATGGAGGGGTGGCTTTCAATACCTTCAATGAATTGGTAGAAGATAGTCGAGATATCCGTTATCCGCGTGCTAAGCCCTGTCTCTTATACACATCTGACGCTGCCGACGAAGAGGATAGTG
>CAJXUM010000623.1 GCA_913060855.1 uncultured Lewinella sp.
GCCGCCCTGTTCGGTCTCTTTTTGATCTATGGTGGGGTTAATCATTTCCTAAAGCCAACTTTTTATGATCCTTTCATACCCGATTTCCTACCCAAATTAGCAGTCAACTACGCTACGGGAATTGTGGAGATTCTTATTGGAGTAGGCTTATGTATTCCTGCTTTTCGTCAAAAGGCGGCCTTTGCTTCCTTACTATTGATGCTTGCTTTTACCCCTATCCATTTATGGGATTTATGGAGTGCTACTCCAGCGATCGGTAGCCGGACTGCCGCCTGGATTCGCATAGCTGTCCAAGGGTTATTTATTGCTTGGATGTATTGGCTCAGTCGACCGGAAAAAACAAAGTAAATAGGCAAGGGTCTCGAGAAAACAGGATCGTTTTACAAATTAAAATCACTCGGCAATATCCAGGCCACACCACGGCTACCAATATAGCCACTAAAGGCTAGGTCGCTATCCCCTACTGTGCCATCTGGCCGAATCAGGCAGGTCTCTTCTCCGATATGAATGCCGGATTGCACGGGCTGTGCTCTTCGCCACTTATTAGCAGGTAGTGGACGGCCTTTGGCATCGCCGTAAAATAGAATAATCAGATTGCGACCTGCTAAGCCTTTGATTTCCAGTTGGTCTTCTTCGGCGACGTGTGTATAGGGAGCAATATCAAAGGCCTTCAACTTTTTGTTCTTCCCATTTTTGTCCTTTTCTTGTTCATATATTTGATAACCATTCTCACTCAAAGTACCGGCATAAAGTGAGCGCAAAAAGTGCAAGGAAGAATTGTAGAAAGCCCTTTGTCTATTTCGTTCATGGCGAGCACGCACTTTGCCTTCTTGCCCCTCCTTCCGGATGAAAAAATAATGCCCCAAGTGGGAGGTCCTACCAGCCCGGTACTCAGTCAAGAACTGCACTAAATCTACTTGTATGGTATAGCCTAAATCCGGCAATTCAACCTCTAATGGCACCTTGGCCTTGGCTTGTAAATTCAGCGCTTTATCATACACATAAAAACTACTGTCTGCTGCCCATTCTATATTATTACGATTAGCTTTCAGGGTCATGTTTCGCATATACTTGGACCTCACGTTTACCCTTTGAACCTTGTAATCGCGTTCGAATAATAGCGCATCCTCGTTACGAATCTGGGCTCGTTCACCCCACTCATCACTCCCTAAGAAAAGTCGGCGAAACTCTTGAATGTTTTTCAGCCGCTGGTTTCGATCTTGCACCACAACGGTGCTAATTAGCTGACCTTCTACGCTCAATGAAATGTACAACTCGTCCTCCGTATCCTGGATCAACAAGGTCTGCCGGCGATATCCCACATGGCTGACGACCAAGACAGCGGGTAACTCTAATCCCTTTAAGGACAAGGCAAATTGGCCATTATCATCCGTCGTTTGGCCGTTGGTAGTTCCATCAAAATAGACGGTAACAAAGGGGACGGGTTCTTGCTTGGTGCTATCCAGCACGGTCCCTTTCAAAACAAGCTGTCCAAATAGTCCAACGCAAGAAAAGCAGAGCACACAGCAGAGCAATAAGATTTTACGCATAGCAGTTAGTTTCGGGTGACAATAGCTCTTGTTTCTGGATCAGTGAGCCTTTGCCATTTAACGCTTTTGTAGGGGAAAGGTTTTCGTTATTTGATATACTGAAAATCTTCCTTTTGTGTAAAATAGCTTCCCATATCATACTTGAGCATTTTCGATTGAAGACACTATGTCACAAAGAAATATATCAGGTAATAGATGCGTATACTACGGCTGTAATTCTTTCTAGAAGTCTTCCAATCTTTTATCCAATAGGCCAACGACGTCGGAGGCCTTATTCCGCGTTGATGCTAAGGCATTTGTAGTAAACATTCTTAAACCTTTAAGCTTGAAGAGAATATTGATATATTCCTGGTTCTTCTTCAAGGCCTCATAATCATTGGGCTTGGCGATTCCCAAATATGAAGTTTCACGTAAATGCTTAACATGAAATCCAGTTAGTACATTTTGATAAAATGACCTTTCTGTTTCTTTTATCGAATTGGCTGAAAAATCAAAGTCCTCTTCATATAATTTGGTGAGACTTAACCTCAAATCATCTGAACTGATCGCGTTAATCCCTAGTGACTTGATCGTTTCATAAGTAGTGAGACTCAATTCTGGGATGGCGAAATATTGATAAAGCTGAAAGGATGTATCCAAAGAAACCGAATAAGGCCAATCATTATCTACGTGCTCAACAATGTTTTCGATATGATCTAATGTCAAGTTCTGGAAAGCCAATGCTTCATCCATTCGAATCACAGACTGACCGATTTCATTTCTCAAATTGATCAAATGCTGCTTCTCCTTTTTTCGAGATTTACTACTGTCACTCCACGCATTGATCTGAAAGGCAATCAAAATACCGACAACGACCAGCATTATTTCACCCATAGCATAAAGTCCATATCGCTGTAGGTTTCCTTCTGTAAGTAGTTTTCGCCTTATTCTTCGAAAGAATTTTACCATTTACGGTTTTGTTTAATCCAATAGTACAAAAATGCAAAAAGAAAGGCTTTAAATTTCGACGAATTAAAAGCTTTGCCAGACTATTCTAGTCTTCTCTAAGCGTCAAATTCATTATTATGTCAAGCTCATTAGTTGTTTCCTATTTCCCAATCATAACATCATAAGTTGCTGGAATTTCTATCCCTGTGAAACCACCAGTCAATCCATATAAAATCACTAGGGTGAGCGCTAGGCCAGTATATAAGATAACTTTTGATTGCCGATCAGGTGATAATCCCCAAAACGACTTTTTCATCTTTTGACTGTGAATGGCGGCGACATGTCCGAAAAACGCGATGATAGCTAGTCCGTAATAGGGTACGAAAAACAGAAGGAAAGGAAAGGTGTTTAATCCAGCTACACCAAAATAGAAGTTGGTATCCAGGTCTAGGATAAATCGTCCGACCATCACCGCTGAAACGTGCATTAATAGAAAAAAAGCCAAATACAAGCCCGTCCAAACTTGCAACTTCACGAAGAAAATATTGGCGATTTTCCGCTTGGAGAAGTACAGTTTGACCCCTGAAATAATCTGGGCGAAAACAGCAAAAAGGAGGAGGGTTTCAATCAACGGATTCCTATACACTTTCCGAAAAATGGTCATCCATTCAATATGCTGCTCCGCGCCAAAAATACTGATGAAATGGTTGAGCAAGTGAAATCCGATGAAAACGGTAATCGTCAGGCCTGATAGATAGTGGATCCTTCTTACTTTCATTTATTGCTACTATTTTGTTGTAAGATCGCACAAGTTACGCTCATTTGATTTCATTCCAAACTCATTTGTTTTTTATCCACCCAGTACGCTTTCTTGACCCAAATTACAAATAAAATCAAAACTACTATCCAACTGAAAGAAGTCAACACTCCCTTCATTATCGTAAATGTACTAGCTGTTTGCACTATCCCCTCAGATACTACTAGCGATTTAGTGATCAAGAGTGCAACGGTTGTATTTTCAAGATAATCACAAATCATGGCCAGAAAGGGTACGATATACAGCCTTGAATCCTGCACCCCTATTAGCCGGTGCAAGCGCAGCATAAGCGAACTCAAAAATACGGCGAGCAACAGTGGGTATAAGATATCAAGCAGGAAAAGCTGCGGAAAGAGATATAAATCTATGGTTTCTTGATCTAATCGCTGGAGGATTTCCTGTGCTTCGATCATGGAATAACCAAAGGGTCTTAAGTCAAAAGCTTGGGTTTTGATCTGAGTAGTAATGGCTGGAAAGGTGTAGGTCATCATTAATAAGAGAACCGAGTGAGTCAGTAAGAACAAGCTTACAATTCCGGTCTTAGTGGAAGTTAGCAGTAGTAAATTCTTTAACCTTCTTTGCATCATTTGAATGGTATTTGTTGATGGGAACAAAGATTCCACTTTAACCATCCAATCGCATTAACAAATGATAAAAAGGAGCTAGCGGCTCAAATCTTTCCGCAATCGACTTAAGGATACGTTTGTAATTCCTAGATAAGAAGCTATATCCGTGTGGGGAATCTGATTTTCCAAGGAAGGATATCTTTCCCGAAACGCTAGGAGTCTTTCTTTCGCCGTCAAAGCAGCCAGTCCAATTTCTTTGTCCACTTTTAAGGCTAATTCCTTTCTCAATACGACATTCCCAAAATTCCTAATTTCCAAATTCTCAATCATGAGCTGCTCAAAGGCGGCAGCATCCATACTGGCTAAGTGTACATCTGTCAATGCCCGAAAATTCAGCAGCGACCGTTGATTATTGACTCTAGTAGTGTAAGGCGAGAGAATCGATTTTGAGGTAAAGAAGGAAATGGTGACCTCTTCCCCTTCCGGGCTAATCAGGTAGCTTTTGCAAATGCCCTCTAGTAAAAAATATTCCAGCTGAATCCCCTGGCCTTCTCGGATAAATACGGTTCCTTTTCCAATCGTTTTGGGCCGAAGTAGGTTTTCAATCTCTTCAAGAGCGTGATTGGAGATTTGACAAATCGAATTGGCTATTTCTTTAATTTTATAATCCACCCCTTTTTCCTATAAAGAAGCGCATAATTATTTAAACCTAATAATTATGCGCTTTCAGGTATATCTGCCTAGGTGTCATCCTAGACTAGAAATTATTCTCTTAAAAAGAAAGGGTACCCTTGGCTATAGGATTTATGCCTGTGGCCCATCCGATTCTGCCAGTCCCATCGATGCAAGTACGCCTTTCCGAATAGGTTCCGTTGCATCATTGAGTGCCTGCAATCCAAAGTCCAACCCCACCATGGTTCGGAGTGGGCGGCTGCCATTAGGTAGCTCCATGAGTGTTTCAAAACTGTGCACCACTAGCACTGTCTCTTATACACATCTGACGCTGCCGACGAAGAGGATAGTGTAGAT
>CAJXUM010000624.1 GCA_913060855.1 uncultured Lewinella sp.
AGTGGGGATATCCATTCAGGCCTCCAAGGCGGCATAAAGAAGCCCGCACAGGGCGGGCTTCGGAGTAGTGGGTAAAGGGGAGAGGGGATTACTCAGAATCGAGGCGGAAGCTGTGACCGCAGTCCAGGCATTCCAGGTTGTCGAGATAGGTCTCGTCGAGCTTGGCTCCCAGTGCAGCACCAGCTTCACCGCCGGCCACGGCTCCCGCCAGGCCACCAAACACAGCACCGGCGATGCCTCCGATAGCTGATCCAGCAGGCCCAAATGCCATACCTACAGTTGCACCGACACGAGCCCCGCTTGTCGCCATGGCGACGCCGCTGGCAGCACCTGCAACCGTGCCTACAGAGCCGCCGACCTTGCGGCCATTTTGGAGGGCTACAACGCGGATGGAGCGGCAAGACGGACATTGAATGATCATGAAACCTCCATGAAGTGGGGTCAGGAAGGTCATTCCTTCCTGGTTTCATGGTGGTGATATGTGGGTAAAAAAAATTGGAATCGGGCATGTGAACTTGCAAGCAAGAGTGAAAACCCAGAATTTAACCACGGTAGTTTAATTTCTCTTCTATTCGTGTTGTTAGTCGAGAGCTAAGCCTATTGAAATTTGTGACATGTTGTCGTGTCATAGAGCCTAACGGCTTTAGATACTCGGCATCTGTAGTTGAAATAGCCGTTATACAGATTACTAGTTAGGTGCTTTCAGTGTCAGAAGATCAAATTAAAAACATAGAGAATCGCCCGAAGGAGCTCGAAAACCTTCCCTTCTATAAAAATTTACCACTGATGCCGATCAGAATTGATGTCGAGGGGGCTATTGGTGACTTTTTGAACTACGACATATTTCAGCTCGATGGAGTTCAACCACTAGAGAAAAGACATATTGAGGCTAATAACGGATTGATAGGTGTTAATGCATCTCAGGAGTCGATTGAAATATATAAAAAAGAGCGTGTTAATTTTCAGCTTATATATGTTGTCATTAATGCCTATGGCTTCAGAGATGAAAATGGCGAGTTAGTAGGTAAGCCCTACCGTATTTCGTTAATGCCAGCTAGCAAAAGGGGGGCGATTTCCTCTGTCCCGCCGGAATGGGTAGAGAATATCGATCTTGAGCGAATGGATGGAGTTCCAAAATTGTATAAAGGGTTCAATCCGTTTCGAGGTGCGTTTGGTTTACATATGCTAGGCATGCACGATTACTCGAATATTGAGTCGGACATGCTGGGTTTTGTTCATAGCGTATATGCACTAGCCGACAAGTTCGAACACAGTGAGGTTCTTCTGCCAGGAATTCCGAAGCTGCAAGGTCATGGCCAAGTCCTGAAAGACTATAAAAAATATAGGAATAACTGGTATTTTAAGAGTTTTAGAAAGCTGAAGCCTAAAAAAATATGGGGCTGTGATTCGCCCATTGAATTGTTTCTTTTGCATGCGATGGATTCTATCGGATTGAATCCTGAGCTACAAACCATTATCTGCGAGGATGGATTTACAGTTCCTAGCTTTCATAAGCTTTGGGAGAACCTAAAATCGCGGAAGCGCCTGAAAAGTATTACTGATGCTGATTTTTATTTTCCGGATAAGAAGCTGGCTGTATTTTGTGATTCTGTCGCCCACCATTCATCGCCAGAAGCCAAGAAGAAAGATCAGGAAATTGATGAGAAGCTGAATAAAATAGGAATCCAGAGTCTGCGGATTTGTGGTACTGATATTGCGAGATCGCCAATGGAATCTGCACGGATTGTTGAATCTGAGTTAAGAAATCAATATAAATGCTTGGTGAGATGAATGAAATTATTCAAATCTGTGCTGCAGCACCGAGGCAGTGGGGGGGGTAGAATTATTGGTAATAATTAATCCTTAAGCGAGATGGTCTTTGCCAAGACTTAGCCGAATTGATGAGGTTGATGGGGGCGCTGTCATGCTTAAAGGATGATTTAGGAAAGAATCCATCTGGACAAGAACCAATAAATTTCGGCTATCTTGGTATTTAGGTCAGGCGTGAAGCTGCGCAGGGGAAATATGGAAATGGATAATAAAAGGGAATAAATGGAACATCCAGACGATTTTTTGAAAGTTATTTTTCATGAGCTCAGTGGGACTGGGGATGATTTGGCTCTCTGTGCAGGATTTGAACGTGGGGAATGGAGGAATGACCAGTTAGCAGACCACATGATGGAGTGGCTGCCTGAGTTCGCATTGGATTATTCAGAGTTGAACGATATAGGTCACGCTAATGCATTGAGGATGACGAAAAAGGCAGCAAAAATTGTTTATCAAACAGAAAAATACGGGTTAAGGGGAGAGTTTGGTGAGATTTTGCTGCATATAGCTATTCGTCAGGTTTATGAAACGCTTCCTGCTGTCAGCAAGATTTATTATAAAAGCGCAGTTAATGAAACAGTAAAGGGATTTGATGCTGTGCATGTTGTCAGGAAAGATGGTGATCTTGAGTTGTGGATAGGTGAGACTAAGTTCTATGAAAATATAACCAGGGCTGTTTATGATGTTTCTAAAGAGGTTGTTGACCATTTGGAAACCGACTACTTGAGGTCAGAGTTTATTCTCATAAAAAATAAAATTGACCCCACTTGGTCAGAGGCTGAAGCGCTTAATAAGTTATTGCATGAGAACACATCTCTGGATTCTGTCTTCAAACAAGCGTGCATTCCGATACTGCTTACTTATGATAGCGATGTTGTCGGAGTTAGCGAGAGTGACAACGAGGAATACAGAGAGAAAATTAAAGTCGAGATGAGAGATGCCTATGCTAACTTAAGAGGGAAAATAAATCATGAATATGAGAATAGATTCAATCAATATTTTCCTCTTGTTGTTCATGTTATCTTTGTCCCATTAAAAGAAAAAAAACAGCTTATAGCAGCTCTTGATGCACGACTTAAGGCATTGCAACTATGATGAATATTTCTGCTATTCGTGAAAAACTCAAATCAGAAACCTGGACAAAAGATCCCTTCATTATTCTCTCAGAAATAGCGAATGTTTGTTCTTCTAGTATCGATTTAGGCCGTGATCTGGTGATTCGAGCTCTTGAAGGGCAGGATTTCCTCGATCAAGACTATAGAAATATACTTAATGATTTGACGATGCAGGTGGGCCTCTACCCATATGTTTCAGATCTTGAGGATCTTTCTTTAAGAAATGCACTGATGCATGCCGCTCATCGGGCTGATGGGGTAATGGGCGAGTATGTTTTGCATAGGTCGCAAGCTCGTGTATTGAACTGGCTAATGTCAGGAGCTTCTGTGATTTTGAGTGCGCCTACTTCTTTTGGAAAAAGTCTTCTAATCGACATAATTATATCAGCAAAGAGATTTGATAATGTCGTATTGATAGTCCCAACTTTGGCGTTGGTAGAAGAAACTAGGCGACGAATGTCAAGATTCGTTGATGAGTATTCGATAGTCACTTCTAGTAACCAAAAAATAGCTGAAAAAAATATATTTGTTCTCACGCAAGAGCGTTATCTCTCTTTAGAAGATGATATCCCAGGAATTGATTTTTTTGTGATTGATGAATTCTATAAGCTTTCTATATCAAGTGATGGAGGTCGTTCAACTCTACTAAATCAGGCTTTCCTGCGATTATCCAATACCGGGGCGCAGTTCTATATGTTGGGCCCTTCAATTAAGTCAATACCGGCTATTGTTAAAGAGAAGCTAAATTGCAAATTTCTCATTGAGGATTTTCAAACAGTAGCTGTTGAACTTCATTTTCTTAAGAAAAAGCCAAATAAGGATGAAGCTCTAGCTAATCTTTTGGATGAAATTGACGGCCAAACGATGATTTATTGCCAGTCTCCCGCAAGTACAAGAAAGTTAATTAAATCTTATCTTGATATAAGAGAAGTGGAGATGACTCAAGATGGTGAACTTTTAGAGGCTGCGAAGTGGACCTCGGATAATTATCATGATGAGTGGTTAGTCTCTGTGGCTCTTCGGCATGGGATTGGAATTCATCATGGGCGCCTCCCTCGTGCGCTTGGGCGCTTTATGATCCGCGCTTTTGAGGAGGGAAAGATAAAAATACTCCTCTGTACTTCTACCCTGATTGAGGGAGTAAATACCTCTGCTAAAAATGTGGTGGTCTACGATAGTAAGCTTAATAGAAGATCACTAGATTTCTTCACTTTTAGCAATATTAAAGGGCGATCTGGTCGTATGTTTCGTCATTTCATGGGGAATATCTTTGTTTTTGATGCTCCCCCTGAAGAAGAACTTCCCTTTGTGGATATGCCTGCCATAAACCCAGGAGAGAACACGCCAAGCAGTCTTCTGATTAATCTTTCAGAAATGGATGTTCCATCGACACTTCGAGAGAAAGTTGACTCATTGTTAAGGCAAAAACTCCTTCCTGTTGAGCTTCTAAAACAACACTCAGGTATTGAGCCTGAGTATTTATTGGATGCCGCTAAAACACTGATTTCTTTGGAAGTTAGAGAGTTGGAACGCTATGTATGGGCTTCAAGGCCTGTGTATGATGACATCAAACTTACGTCTGATCTGATTTGGACGCAATTAGGTGGGGCGGCAGCAGCTAGGCAGAGTTCTATGCGAAGTGCAAGCATGATGACATTCTGGATATGGCGTCTTTACTCTTCGCGCAATGTGCCTCAATTTAGAAGAGAAATGATAATAAGCCAAATAGAGCGGAATACTTCGCCTGACGAAGCGGTAGAGAATGTGCTTGCCTTCTTGAGAGGCTGGGCATCGTTTAATTATCCTAAGTACCTTGCTGCGCTAAATGATGTCGTCAATCATGTTTTGCAATTGAAGGGCTTGTCAGGATGTAACTATTTACCTTTTGCTATGATAATAGCTGTCTCTTATACACATCTCCGAGCCCACGAGACCGAGGCTGATCTC
>CAJXUM010000625.1 GCA_913060855.1 uncultured Lewinella sp.
CCTCTTCGTCGGCAGCGTCAGATGTGTATAAGAGACAGCGGTACCTCCACTCGCAAAAATCGTCGCCAGGCCATTCCCGTCTCCCGGGCATTGGGGGGATACCAAATTAAAGCTATCTAACACGACCGGGCCCGGCGATAATACAAAAGCAGAGTCCACGATAGCACAGCTATTTTCCTGTGTAATAGTCAGGTAATAAACACCGGGGCTTAAGTTACTAATGGTCGTAGCGGTAGAGCCAGTACTCCACTGGTAGCCATTAATATCAGCACTAGTACCTTGCGCTACCACACTTAAGGTACCATCCGTATCACTAGGACAACTTACATTAGTGTCGTCCAATGAAATAATATTGGGTGGTGTAGGTGCTAGAATCGCAATTTCAAGAGAGTCTACACAGCTATTTTGGTCAGTAACCGTGACCGTGTATAATCCTGACCTCAGCGTATCTGCAAAAGGACTGTTTAAGGTATCATTATGCGTCCAGCCATAAGTATAATCTAAAGTACCACCACTTACCTCAACACGTGCAGTACCATCTTGCCCTACTACACATGTTTCATTGGTTTTTTCTAATAGAATAACTTCTAACTCCTCTGGCTGCACTACCTGGATAGTATCGGTTATCTGACAACCTGCACCAGATGCATCTACCATGGTGATAACGTATTCTCCTGCTGGTAAGTCTGTTAATGTACTTGTCGTATTATTATCGACTGGTGGGGTGGTGAAGTTATCCCAATTAAACGTATAAGGTAAATCCTGTGGTGCACCCGTCGTATTTCCTGTGATAAAAATAGAGCCATCGGTTAAGCCGTTACAACTCACATCTTCAATAACAGGTGTTATAGAGAGCGTCTTCACAGCGGCTACGGTAAAGCAATCCTCAAACAGACAACCATTATCATCGGTCACCGTCACACAATATTCACCAGGATTGAGGTTGGTTATTTCCGAGCTAGCAGCCGTTACACTTCCGAGACCTTGGTCCCAGCTGTAGGTATAATTTCCGGTAATAGATGTCCCCCCAGTCGCTGTAATCGTAATCGATCCATCTTCTGCTCCGGTACAACTCGCATCTACGGGGAATGTATTCTGCGGCAAAACCACTAAGGCCGCGGGTTGTGATAAGGTTGTACTTGCACTAGCGGTACAGCCCGTCTGGTCTGTCACTACCACACTATAGAAACCATTGGGAATACCCGTCAGTTCTGTTACGTCATCTTCAGTCGTATTCCACGCAAAAGAGAAATTCGGTCCAGGGTCATTTTGTACCACTCCATCTAAAAGAAGTTGCACCCGAACTGATCCATCACTTTCTCCATTACAACTTGGACTAGTAGGAACAATATCGACTCCGAGTGTTGGCCCAGACAGCACTTCAATCGTGTCAGTAGCCATATTAGGAGGCACATTAGAATCTTCTATGGTCACCTGATAAGTACCAGCTGGCAAATTGGGAATAGTAGCCGAACCACCATCCTCTGCTATAGGAACTTGTCCCTGATCTGGTCCAGAAGGAGGTACGGTATTCCAAGTAAAACGATAAGGACCTGTTCCATCTGCTACCGTCACCGTAAAGGAACCATCCACTACATCTGGACAAGACAAACTATCTTGTTCCAAGAAGGCAAAAAGGATTTCATTGGAAACGATCACCTTGCCTCCTTCAATGATTACCCCATATGGAAATGGTTCTGGAACAGTTGGATCTCCTACCTCTATAGGGGTCTGGCTTCCGGTCATGGCGACCGGCGAACAATCCCCTAGTTCTCCTATCACATCAAAACAAATATCGAAGATGCTTTCTCCATTGGGAATGGTTACCCCAGTAAAGCTCAAATCAGCCCAAGAGAACGTCAATACGCCCGGCTGGAAAAGATTGAAGGAAAACTCACTGATATCGGGCATGTCAGAGCGAAAGGCGCCCACATTGCTAAAGGTTAAAATCGTAGGATCCCATTCAACCGTAAACTGCATTGAACCTACTGAGTTGAAATCTTCAACCGTAATAGGTATACACACATTCTGACCTGGAGGAACATTTTCTAAAGGAAACTGGAAGGTCACCGCTTCGCAAAAGCTGAAATCCATATTGAAGGCAGCACCACAACTTTTGCCATCTTCTATCGTGATATCATATATCCCAGGTTCAGGTACCAAAAAGGAAATCACATCTCCATGATTAGGTGTTCCTAATAGTTCTCCTTTCACATCTGGGTTACCTTGTAGGCTAATATCTATATCGTACAATTCGAGATTATCGAACTCTGGTAAACCACCTTCGACCAAAAAGGACCCCATACAACCTGTAGGGCTACCATTAACTTGTTGGTTAGAAGCCGAAATCGCATTCAAAAATACGACGGAGAAGGCTTGATCAACGCTAACGTCAACACAAGGACCTATTACTCCATCTCCATTAGTATCCTCAAAACCCTGGCTATCAAATATATCTAAAGTAATAGGTGCAAACCAAAACTGGATCGGCTGTGGATCACCATTATTGAAAGCAAATTGCAAAGCGCCGAGATTGCTCAAGGTCAAATTACCATTCTGCTCATCCGTAGCTACCCAAATACCGGCCGTTTGGTCAACGGGGCCAGTAGGAAATAAGATAGGGCTTGTTGTATTCACACAAGGATCGGTGAGAATAGTGGCAATATCGGGTCCGGTAATCGTAGGCCGGCAATCATAGAAGCCATAACCTATACCGGGAGGCGTTGAGCTTGTTGGATCGCCTAATAAATCTGCATCATTATTATGGATGATTTCGAGAGAATCACCAAAGCAAAGGAAAATCGTATCTAAAGAAATATCATTGCTTTGGCCATCAAAGCCCGCTACATCAAATCTGATGGTACCTGCATCATTACAGTCCATCTTCAGTAAACTCGGTGGGCCGAGCTTATTCGTAGGAATAGATATATTCTTGGGTATTTGCGCTTGTAGGGCCTGTAGGCCTAGCATGGAAATAGCGCAGAGCATAATGTATCTTATCATTTTTCCACTTTATATATACGTTAATGGGATCAAGTCCTTGTGCATTTCCTTTGGTTTTCGGATGATTTTGCCCAAGGAGACAGCAAAAATAGCCATCCCCCTTAAACTCACCGCATTATATGGGGCTAAAAAATGCAATAAATTTGCTTTTTGCGATAACCACCTGGTTTTGAAGGCTTACGACCACGACGAAACCTGATCAGTACGTTTAGCAGTCAGAAAAGTGTAGCTGAATCAAGCGGAATAACCATTCATCTTGATACCAACTTTTGCGCCATTCGCAAGTTCTTCTCGGACTGCTATCAACTAATATTCATGTAGAAAATCAGCACAATGGGAGGGATAGAAATAATGAATAAGAATAATTTTAGCAACAGATTTTATCCACCCTGTGCGTATACCGGTTATTGAAACGCATACCACTTAGCGAAAATTATGTCTAGGGAAGGATAAAATAATAAGTTGTCAACATCTGGTAAATTATTTTGACCATAACTAAGGTGGTCCAATACGTCCCATCAAGCCGCTAAGCGGGCTATTCCAGCGCTGCTGACATTTGACTCTCGAAGACTACGCTGAGAAAATTCGATCTAAAGTGATGGGCTATTTTTTTACCGCGCTTGTGTGGTTCCTTCTTACATATTTGCCATTAAGCTACATGTAATTATTTATCCAAAACTTTCAATAACTATTGAAAGTTTGATTTAATACCCCTATCTTTGCCTAGAATCAATCCCCAAACCCATGAAAATCTTAGCTTTTTTTAAACCACTGGATGTTGTAGGACAGACTGTCATCATTTTTGGTTGTATATTATGTGTCTTATTCAGTCCGGCAGTGCCTAGCGTTCTTTTTCTGTACTTTTTAGGCCTACTTTTTTTAGGCGGATGGCAATTAACGAGTGCTTTATGCCACTTTCTTTTTGCCCAGGATCTATTTCGTGCCTGGTATCTCATGGCAAGTATTACCTACTGTGGCATATTGTTTGGCGGCGTTTATCTAGCAGAAACCATCAATTTACCTCCGAGCTTAAGCATAGGCATAGGCATCGCTTTTTTCGGCATCATTCCTAGTATTGCCGGAGGATGGTATTACCTACAAACGCTAAAAGCGTAACCCATAAACAAAGATTATGATTTCTAGACGAAGAATGAAGTTTGATACAGCGGGGCAAGCCATTCTGCTTTCAATTGTGGGAATAATAAGTCTTCTCAATGGAATGGGTACGGTTTTGCTTGGCTGGATATTGTTATTTGGCTGGCAATTACTCAGCGCTTTCCTATTATATATACAATTCGATTACGAGCAACGTAAGTCCTTCCTGTGGATAAGCCTTGCTGTAATACCGCTTGCTTTTATCGGCGCTTACTGGTTGGGACTATTCCTACTTGGTTTTGCCCTATGTTACCTGTATTACACGGTTTTAGATACAATAAAAGTTTTAAGACGACCCAAGTCCTTCTGGGACTTGGGTTAGTTTTTTGCTGGATTAGACATCCGTAAAACTCCCGATAAGGCATTGTACTTTTGGGGACCTCTATCGATTTTTTTAGCTTTGAGAAGCGATTAGACTTTATTATTTCACACTAAAGTCTATTGATTCAAAGCACAATCGATATGAATACCAAGAAGCAGTCTTCTAAAAAAGAAATTCTCCAAGATCTCCACTATTGTGCCTTAAGCAGAGAAGTGAGCCTTCTCTTGCGCAAAGAAGTATTAAGCGGAAAAGCCAAGTTTGGGGCGGGAAATGCGGGTAAGGAATTGCCGCTGGTGGCCATGGCCAAGGCTTTTCAAATAGGGGACTTCTGGTCGGGCTATTATCGGGATCAGACCTTTATGTCTGTCTCTTATACACATCTCCGAGCCCACGAGACCGAGGCTGATC
>CAJXUM010000626.1 GCA_913060855.1 uncultured Lewinella sp.
CTACACTATCCTCTTCGTCGGCAGCGTCAGATGTGTATAAGAGACAGGAGTAAATAGTAGTTTCTTTCCTCATTTATTGACTATTAGTGGTTTCTTTCCAGGGGGTTCTTTTAAAGCTAAAAAGCTATTTGCCAGCTGATATTGCTCCTAGTTAATGCCTGATTGGGTGCTCGAATTCAACTTATTGGTAAGATTAACGGTAGCCATCCTGTCAAATAAGATTGCAGAATAAACGCTACAGATTAGTTATTTTTGGCCTAGAACAAGAAATAGTATTCATTCTATGCAATGGAGTAAGTGGCTTAAGAAGGAGCATTCATTTTCGACCCGATGGCAACAAGCTTTCTGGAGCGGCACCATCTTAGGGCTGGGATTGGCATTGTTGATGATTTTTCTTCAGCCTTTCGACACTTATACTTACCAATCGCCTTTCAAAAATCTTCTCTTGCTGGGGTATGCATTTTGTATCCTGACAGCAGCCGTTCTTATCCATCCACCAACAAAGTGGCTCTATCGGAAGCAAGATAATCGTTGGTACTTGTGGAATGAAATACTTACGCTCTTGCTTGGGGGAGGATTAATGATGAGTTTTTCCTATGCTTACAATGCGCTTGTTATTAATGGCTATCCTTTAAGTCTTAGCCACTGGTGGGAATTCATTTCAGCTTTTGGAAGTCCATTTTTTCTTTTTCTGGGGCCATTTTGGGGACTTCTTCGCTTTCACTTAGGTCGCAGTGATCAACAACTGACCCAGGTGGCAAATCCAACTTTATTACAGATAGTTAGCCAAAACAAGAAGGAAAGCTTTCAACTAGCCGCTGCACAATTTATTTATGCACAAGCTCAACAAAATTATACGGAGGTATTTTATCAAACTGATGCGGGAGAAGTGGTACGAAAAATGCTTCGCATCAGTATATCTCGATTACAATCCCAAATCCCTTCTTCTCAACAGATTCATCGTTCTTATCTCATCAATCTCGATTTCTTAGAGGAAATACAGGGAAATGCCAGAAAGCGTTATGTCCAACTTAAAATGGTCCCGAAGCCCCTACCCTTGTCTCCAAAATACTACGAAACCATCCAGAAATGGCTTTCAAATTCGGCCCAATAATTTCACATTCAGCCCTCTTCCTTCAATTTCAGCACGGATTCTTCAGCTTCATCACTCTTATTTGACTCGGTCTGATTGAGCTCCGTTATTTGTTTCGAAATCAAAAATAACGAAACGATGCAAACATTGAAATTAGCTCTATTCTTCATGACATTCATCAGCTTAAACGCCTGTCATACCTCATCAAGCATTAGTAAAGATGAAAAACCAAAAGCAGCCTTGGAGGAGGATATTCCTGAAGCCATCGATAAGATTGTAAAAACCACAGAAAAGAATATTTGTAATCCCAACTGGTTGGGTAGCCCTGTCTGGCAGACTTTTCTTTCCGAAGTCCAATCGCCAGAAATGACAGCCCTAAACGCAGAAAAATTTGCCTATGCTTTTAATCGCAAGGCCAAAGCACTTCCTTTCACCCATTTCTACCTAATTCCCACGCAAGTCAATCGTGCAAAGAAAGTAAAGAAAGCGCCTTTCGAGCTAAAGGAAATCAACCCCACAACAGCACAGCTAACTATCCGATCGTTTGCAGCTGATGCTGCGGGAATGTCTAAGTTGATAGCAAAAATCCAGGCCGCAACTTATCAGAACTTGGTTATTGATTTGCGAGGCAATCATGGCGGCACCTTAGATGCAGCCGTCATATTGGGCCAATTCTTAACCCATGAAAGTATTGATGCAGGCGTATACATTTCGCGAAAATGGTATGAGAAAAATGCCGATTATCCTACTCAATTGGATATTAAAAAATTCCCATTCCTCACAGATATGAGTTATCATGGTTTTGGAAAAACACTGGCGAAGGAGGAAGCTTTCCGTATGGTATTGCCCGCTCACCAGCGCCCCACCTTTCAAGGAAAAATAGTTGTGCTAACCGATCGCATGACCGCTAGCACTTGTGAACCTGTTGTGGATTTACTGCAAAAAATCAAGCGCGCAACCATCGTAGGCGAAAAGACAGCGGGGGCGATGCTAAGTGGTCGCTTTTTTAAGATTAGTCCTTCACTAAAGCTATTCCTCCCAGTCGCTGATTATATTACAGGAGACGGAAAAAAGATCGATAAAATTGGGGTAACCCCTGATGTAATTGTAGCACCAGAAGAGGCCTTAGCATATGCATTGGAGCATGTTTTTTAGATACGGAACTTGAAGAAGTGAAGTGTCATCCTAGCTTAAGCGAAGACAGGCTGTGGACCGCTTCACTTCTTCCCCTCTTCATTTCTTCATTTCCCATCTACCACAGGAGCCGTCTGTTCAGCAGAGGTTACTCCTCCAGGAAGCTCCATGATACGAATATTTCTAAAATGGATTTCCGCACCCTCCGCCTCCAGGCAGATATATCCTTTTTTCCGTTCGGAGGCGCGCAGGCCATTGACAAATTTTCCATTCACCGAAAGCTTGACCGTGCCATCCACGCAGACGACCACATATTTATTCCATTCTCCTTTCCCCTTGCATCGTTTTTCTATCGACTTACTCCTGGTGCCTCTAGGGTTATCGGGAATCGCCTTCATGCCCATGGTGGGGAATAATTCGCCATGTACATAAGCATCGGTCCGGTCATGTTGAACAGCCCAATCCAATTCCAACATTTGTACTTCGATGGCTTTGGTCAATGGATTGTCTTCGAAGGGCGTTCCCTCACTCCATATAAAAACACCAGAATTACCTCCCGCTTCCATATGACGCCACTCCACTTCGAGGATAAAATTTTCATACTGCCGATCACTCCGCATTACACCAATGGGCAGTCCACTACAGATCAACATCCCATCTTTTACTTTCCAAGTTTCGGGCGAGGTATTGACATCCACCCAACCGGTCAAATCTTTACCATTAAATAGTGGTCTAAAACCTAAAGTAGACGCTTCTTGTGCTTCGACCTGAAAGGAGAGGCCTAGCAATAGCAGGATGGCGATCATAAATCTTTGCTGAAAGTTGTTGGGCATAGTATTATGTATTAATGGAATCTGTTATCAAAAGACGGATCTATTTTCAAATATAAGTATAAGAAATTAGTATCAGCATTTCTATACTAGCTAGCTTCTTGTATTTTTACGCCTATCATTTCATACGCATAACAACTTTACAAACATGGAAAAACGGATTTGTCCAAATACTGGACTAGAACTAAGTGTATTAGGACTAGGGTGCTGGTCTTTTGGCGGAGGAAATTATTGGGGGCAGCGAGACCAGAAGGATGTAGAAGCCATCGTAAATACCTCTCTCGATTTGGGTATTAATTATTTTGACACGGCAGAGCTCTACAATGAAGGGCGAAGCGAAGAATCCCTCGGCCAGGCACTCAAAAGTGTGGCCAGAGATAGTGTAGTAATTGGCTCCAAAGTCAGTCCTGCCAATTGCCAACCCAAGGTCTTGATCCAACACTGTGAAGCCTCCCTTAAACGCTTAGATACAGACTATATCGACCTTTACATGATCCACTGGCCCGTACACACAGAGGCCATTCGTTCTTTTACCAAAGACGAAGAGAAAATCAACAACGTGCCTTCGATTGCTGAAGTCATGGATACCATGATCGGTCTGAGAAAGGCAGGGAAGATCAGGCATATTGGCATTAGCAATTTTGCGGTATCGCGAATGGAGGAAATGCCGGACTTGAGCGAGGTAGCTATCAATCAACTCGCTTACAATATCATCAGTCGGGCTATTGAAATTGAGGTATT
Organism: uncultured Lewinella sp.; assembly: GCA_913060855.1. GTDB lineage: Bacteria > Bacteroidota > Bacteroidia > Chitinophagales > Saprospiraceae > DT-111. The sequence continues at coordinate 3,799 of CAJXUM010000626.1, forward strand.
ACCGCATTGCCAACAAAATGGGATCGGGGTGATGGGCTACATGGGATTGATGCAGGGTATTCTGGCTGACAAATGGCCTAATATTGATGATATTCCGCTTTTACGCCGCCGAACCCGCCATTTTGATAGCCGAAAAGTACCCGCCTCTAGAACCGCTGAGCCAGGCTTCGAAGCAGAAACAGGTGAGGCACTAGCCACTATTCGAAAAATCGGCCAAGAAACAGGACTTTCCATGACCGACCTTTCATTGAAGTGGATTCGTGCCAACCAAGCAGTGACCTGCAATCTAGTCGGGGCCAGTAGTGTGGCGCAAATCACTGGCAATGCCAAAGCGATGGACGAAGAGCTCACCGATGAGGTGGTACAGCAACTAAATCAGGCTACCGATCTACTCAAGGACTCGCTGGGCAATCACATCGATTTGTTTGAAAGTATTGCCAATGATCGGACGATTTAGCCTTTAAATCGGCTTTACCCTATAAGTAATAGGTTCCGATGGTTCGCCCTATTACGGGACAAAAGGAGAGACTGCTGGGATAAATGGCGGAAGCCCCATCCCAGCAGTCTCTCTTCTATCTTCCTATTTAGTCTTAGCATATAGACTGACTACTTTCCCTTCATCTGCTTTCGTAATTTCAATCAATTTCTTTTTGGCGCCTACCTTCGAAACGCGATATACTTTGGTACCTACCGACCATTTTTCCTTTTTCACTTGCCCTGGATTGATGGGAAAACCATAACTAAATTTGCGACCATCTGGCTTGGGACCGACTACATAAGCTTGAATCCGTTTGAGAGAGTTGTTTTTGATTTTTACATCAATGAATACTGCACTGGGATCTTTCATGGCTATTTGCTGATTGGGATTAAGCACTTTCCCATCATTGGATGTTCTGACTTTCACACTGGTCGCATCGCCCTCATAGAGAACCGTCCCTCCATTTTCCACAATCCCCGTGATCATCTTAGGCATACCTAATTTTATTTTACCCCAGCTCCAAATATTGACGTCTACCGAAGGCGCCTGCAGCTTCGTAGCCTGTCTCTTATACACATCTGACGCTGCCGACGAAGAGGATAGTGTAGATC
>CAJXUM010000627.1 GCA_913060855.1 uncultured Lewinella sp.
CCGAGATCTGCACTATCCTCTTCGTCGGCAGCGTCAGATGTGTATAAGAGACAGAAATATAACTTCCTCCTACTAGTCATACTCCTATTAGTCAGTATTAGCCCCCTGAAAAGCCAATCAACTGACCAACTTATACACCACAACCGGGCCATTGAATTTCGCAACCCGCCTGCCTTTAATCCCGATTGGGCACCGTTTTTTCATGGTGTCGCTTCAGGCGATCCACTGGAAGACCGAGTAATTATTTGGACGAGACTAACACCTGATGATATGGAGAATGGCCCATTCGAATTGAGTTGGCGAATGGCGACCGATCCACAATTAGAAAATGTCATTCAAACGGGTACGACCGAAACAAATACAGCACAAGACTTCACCGTAAAAGTCGATGTAGAAGGATTAGCGGCTGGCACTACCTATTATTATGGCTTCACTTACAATGACAAGCATTCTCTCACCGGAAGAACCAAAACTAGCCCAGGGGCTGATGAGGTGGATCAACTTAAATTTGGCGTAGTGTCCTGTAGTAATTATCAAGCAGGCTATTTCAACGCCTATCACCGCTTAGCTGATCGCAATGACCTCGATGCCATTATTCATCTAGGCGACTATATTTATGAATATGCTGATGGCGCATATGGAAATGAAGGACTTTTTACGGAAAGAAAACTAGAACCCACGAAGGAAATCGTTTCGCTGGAAGAATATCGTACCCGCTACTCTACCTACAGGCTGGATACCAATCTCATTCGCGCTCATCAGCAATTTCCCTTTATTACAGTATGGGATGATCATGAGACAGCCAACAACTCGTACAAAGATGGTGCACAAAATCATACGGAAGGGGCAGAAGGTAGTTGGGTGGATAGAAAAGCGGCGGCCAAACAAGCCTACTTTGAATGGATTCCTATCCGCGACCGAGAATCAAAGCAAGTATTTAGAAGTATCAAATATGGGAATCTAGTCGATCTCATCATGCTGGATACACGTTTGGAAGGCAGAGAGCAACAACTAGAAGATGTAACCTCGGACGCTATCAATGACACAACAAGAACGATTCTGGGTACGACACAAAAACAATGGCTACTTGACAACTTATCCAACTCCACGGCCAAGTGGAAAGTTATCGGCCAACAGGTTGTTTTTTCAGCCTTCAACGTAGGCTGGACGAGTTTGGCCAATAGTAGCCTCGGAGGATACTATGCCGTTGAAAGTTTGTTTCTCGATATATGGGATGGATACCCGAAGGAGAGAACACAAATCTTAGATCACATCAGAGAAAATGAAATAGACAATGTGGTGATTTTGACGGGTGATTTTCATACATCCTTTGCTTTTGATGTAGCAGATGATCCGATTGATGTTGATCTGCAAGATGATCCGACATTTGGAATGATTCCCATTCACTCTCCCAATGACAACTACAATACCGAGACAGGAGAAGGAGCTGTAGCTGTTGAATTCGCAACGCCAAGTATTACTTCTGCTAATTTCGATGAAAATGGAGGCCTCACGATAGCCACCATCTTACAAGCCCAAATCAACAACACTATCCAACCCAATCCCGATCTAAACATCGGCAATCCGAATCCCCATATGAAGTATGCCAACCTTATAAAACATGGCTATTTCATCCTGGATTTGAGTGCAGAACAGGCACAAGCGGATTGGTTTTATTCTGATATCTTAATTCCTAGTAATGAGGAAGAATTCGCTCAAGCCTGGGTTACCAATGACCAAGACAACCACTTGAGTAAATCGGAGCTACCTAGCCCGCCCAAAGCAGAACAAGCCATCCCTGCCCCTGCTAATCCTCCAGGTTTGGTAAATGACGTACAGGACATTGGCTCTCCCAAGTCATTTGCGCTTCTTGGGCTATATCCTAATCCATTCACCACCATCAATTATTTGCACTACTCCTTGACAGAGAAAGCACATGTCCGCATCAGTCTATTTGATGCTACTGGAAAACTGGTTCGCCTACTCCAGGACCAAAAGGTAAATAAAGGTATCTATTCCTTACAAACAGATGCCAGTAGCTTAGCAAAAGGGATTTACTTTTATCAAATCCAAATTGATGATCAATTGTACAATGCAAAAGTCATTCGAGAATGATTTCCTCGCCGGGGAGAGGCTTGTTTTCTCCTATTTCATTCTGCGATATTTCTGATTGCCGCCCGCATCGTTGTAGCCACCAATGATCTCTAAAACATTGCCTGTACACCTAAGGATACCTGATTCTACAGTAGGCTTGAGCTCTGTTTTATCATAATTGACCGTCAACATCAATTCTTCTTCTTGCTTGCTAACCTGGTAGGTATAAGTTTTTTGTAATGATTTGTCGTGGTAAACCTTTAGGTCGCCATTCGCTAGTAGCTCTATTTCCATCGTTATCCCCATATCCTTGGGATTCGTGACAGATTCTCCACCACGGCGAACATACCGGGTTTCTTCCCACTCCCAGCGGCCCTGCCAGGCTTCAGTTACTACCTCTTGCTGAGTACTATTTTTTGCCGGGGTACATGAAAGGAAACTTAAAGACAAAAGATAAATGCTTACGCTTATGATGGATAGGTAGGAATGACTCATAGTAGGTTAATGATATTAGTTGACTAGCAATATAAAAACCTTCTCTGACAATTTTTGTGGTCAACTTAAAGTGAAGATCATAAGCGTCCTGACGATTGCTGTCAGGAGAGCGTTGATCATCCCGAAGGCTTTCGGGATCAGTTGACTCAAAGCACAAAAATTGTCAGAGAATTAAATAGAAATGATGGAAATAAGTATTTCAGATAGTAAAGTTGATTTGGGGCAGCAAGCTGCTATCAAAGGAGCAAGCCTTATTCAAGCTGCTATTCAAGAAAAAGGCAGCGCACGGATTATCTTGGCTACGGGGGCCTCGCAATTTGAACTATTAAGCGCTTTGCTAAAACAGCCAATTGATTGGCCAAAGGTAACCGTTTTTCACTTGGACGAATATATTGGACTTCCTAAGTCGCATCCAGCTTCGTTTCGCAAATACTTAAAAGAGCGTTTTGCGGACAAGGCCCGTATTCGACAATTCAACTATGTTAATGGCGAAAACAATCCAGTCCATGAATGTGCACGATTGAAGCAACTGATTAATCGGTCCCCTATTGATGTGGCTTTTATTGGTATTGGGGAAAATGGGCACCTGGCCTTTAATGACCCGCCCGCCGATTTTGATACCGAAGAACCCTATATCCAAGTGCAATTGGATGAAGCTTGTCGGAACCAACAATTTAGGGAGGGCTGGTTTAGCACTTTAGAGCAGGTTCCCAAGGAAGCCATTAGCATGTCTATTCAGCAAATTTTGAAATCGAAAAGCATCATTTGTAGTGTGCCCGATCAACGCAAAGCGAGGGCCGTGAAAAATAGTTTACAAGAACCTATCAGTCCCTTGAATCCAGCTTCTATCCTCCGACAACATCCAGCCACTTGGCTCTTTCTGGATAAAGCTTCGGCTGGGTTGTTGTAGGCAACTCGAAGCGGGTAGATCTTAAGTGTTTTTTAGGCGCATGAAAACAGTTGGACAATGTTTTTCCTATCTTTGATTGAAACGAAAAACTTCCATCATGAAATACTTATATCTTGCCGTTATCGTCTTTTTCGCCGCTTTCCAGCTGGACGCTCAAAACCTGAAGACGCCTACGCTGAGTCCCTTTTCTGAGATCAAACAAGAAGTGGGGTTGACGGAAATCACACTGTCCTACGCACGGCCTAGTGCTGAGGGGCGAACCGTCATGGGGGGACTGGTACCGTACGGTGAAATATGGAGAACCGGAGCTAATGCTTCCACCAAGCTCACCATTACGGAGGATGTCAAGATAGCGGGAAATGACCTTCCGGCTGGGACTTATGCCCTTTATAGCATTCCCGGCGAGCAGGACTGGACAATCATCATTCATAAGAAAATCGATATGCGAAGCATCGCCGGAGGCCGCGTTAAGCCTGAAAATGATGCCTTTCGGTTTACCGTACAACCCATGTCCAATCCTGTAAAGGTCGAGACCTTTACGATCCAGTTTACGGATGTTACCTCCAACGCCTGCTACCTTCAATTAGCTTGGGAAAATACCATCGTCAAATTCCCCATCGAGGTGGAAGTGGCGGCCAAGATCGAAGCACAAATGGCTGAGCTGATGAAAGCACCCGAAAAAGTTTCGCATCGCACTTATTTCCTCGCCGCCGAATATTATCTGCACAATAAAGTTGATCTGGATCAGGCCATGGAATGGATCAATGTCGCCTTGACCAAAAGTGAAAATAATTATCGCTACGGACTCTTGAAAGCTAAGATCTACCAGGCCCAAGGCAATCAAACAAAGGCCATCAGTACGGTCAAGATGGCCAATGAATGGGCAACCACAGCCAAGAATTCCAATTATATGGAACAGACCAAGGTCTATCTGGCTGGTCTCGAAGGAGAAAAGGCAAGCCCTTCCAATCTCACTGCTGTATCCAGTCCCTATGAGAAAGACGTTGCCAGCCTAGATAATATCCTCGAGGCGCTATATGGTTCTATTTCCGGTGAAAAAGGAGAGCGGCGCGACTGGGACCGCTTCCGGTATTTATTCATCAAAGAAGCCCGACTCATGCCCAGTCGCAAAAACCAGGAAGGCAAGCTGGGGTATCAGATGATGACGCCAAGCGATTACGTCCTACGGTCTGGCAAGTGGCTGGAAGAAAACGGCTTCTATGAAAAGGAGATCAGCCGAGAAGTGGTTGAATACGGTTCGCTGGTTCATGTTTTCAGTACCTATGAATCCTATCGCTCCCAAACGGATGAGGCACCCTTCGCCCGCGGTATCAACCTGTCTCTTATACACATCTCCGAGCCCACGAGACCGAGGCTGATCT
>CAJXUM010000628.1 GCA_913060855.1 uncultured Lewinella sp.
GCAGCGTCAGATGTGTATAAGAGACAGACATTATGTGGATCGTTTGGCAGAAACCTTTCCCGATTGTCACCTGTTGTTTTCAGGCTACCAAGTCGTAGTGCAGCCTGTTGTTCCCAAAGAAAATACCTCTATACTTAAGAGCCTAGATCAAACCTTAAGCTTCCTGGAAGAGATACCAGAAAAGTCGGGTAATAAGCACACCTTCTCATCATCTTAATCGTCTAGTGGATTTCACTTTTTATGTTTTTGCAGACTAATCATCAATACCCCACCTATCACTAGGAATGTCCCTAGCCATTGCCATCCTCCGAAAGATTCATCTAGGAAAATATAAGCCAAAACAATCGTCGAAATAGGCCCTACACTGCCAATGACTGATGCATTGGATGCACCGATCAAGCGGATGCCCTCTGAGATCAGAAAGGCCGGCACAACAGTCGCGAAAACAGCCATCAGGATAGCTAAGTAATAGACGGGTGCAGCGAAATCAAATAATTGCCACTGTCGTACAATGCCATGGTGTATGAGTACCGCGACACATGACCCCATCATCGCCAGAGACGTAAAACGCAAGGTACCCACCCTGGGCAAAAACTGCCCGCTACCCAATAAATAAATAGCATAAGTGAAAGCACTAATCAGAATCAGACCAGCACCGAGCCAGAGATTGTCCTCTTGACTGCGACTCACATTCTGCGCGAAAGCGATAGCCACACCTGCATAGGTAAGCAATAAAGCTATCCCTTTAGTAATTCCCACTTTTTCCTTGAATAGCAAACTCGAAAGCAGCACAACAATAGTAGGGTAAAGAAATAAAATCAGCCTTTCCATCCCAGCAGAGATATGCTGTAACCCCAAAAAGTCAAAGAAACTAGCCAAATAATACCCCATTATTCCCAGTCCGATCGTATAAATCCAGGTTCGCGTCGAGAGGGGTTCTCGGCTCTCTCCTTGTTTTCGCTTATCATAAGCCGCAATGATTAAGAATAGCGGGAGTGCAAAGAGCATGCGCAAAGCCAAAAGAGAGATAGAATCTACTTCATATCGATAAGCCAACTTTACCATTACAGCCTTGGTGGAAAAGAGGATGGCCCCCAAAAAGACGAGCAGGGCCGCAAGGAGCTGTTGTTTAAAGGAAAAGGATGGTGTGTTTGATTTCATTTTTCAAATGTAGCCAAGACGGAAATGTAATGCAGGCTAAATAATTTTCTATTTACGAAATGCAAAGGGCTTGGCCTTTTTAAATTTTACTTAAATTAAGGACCAACAATTCTGATAACATGAGATATATTTTGACCTTGTTTATTTGCCTACTTATTCTACCTGCTGACAGCTTTGCACAAAGCAAAAAACGCCTTCGGGATTATGGGGTGAAAATTGGTATTCTACCTATAGGAGGAAATAATGCCATTACCGATGTAAAAGGAGTGAAGGTAGGACACCAGACTATTATCAGGGGCGATAGTATCCGAACGGGGGTAACCGCTATATTACCTCATGGGGATAATATTTTTCAGCAAAAAATACCAGCTGCCATTTATATAGCTAACGGTTTTGGGAAGTTGGCAGGGTATAGCCAAGTAGAAGAATTGGGGAATATTGAAACTCCGATTATTCTTACCAATACCTTGAGTGTCCCCACTGCTGCGGATGCCTTGATCGATTATACCTTTAACTGGCCAGCAAATAAAGGGGTGCGCTCAGTCAACCCAATCGTAGGCGAGACCAATGATGGAGGGCTCAATGATATCAGAGGCCGGCATGTGACAAAAGGAGACGTGGCCAAAGCCCTAGCCAACAGCCAAACGGGGAAAGTAGCAGAAGGGGCCGTTGGCGCAGGAACGGGTACTCGTTGCTTTGGTTTTAAAGGAGGAATTGGGACCGCTTCACGCCTTTTACCTAAAAGCCTGGGGGGGTATACGGTAGGGGTGTTGGTGCAAAGCAATTTTGGTGGGGTCTTACAAATCGCAGGTGCACCAGTGGGGGTAGAGTTGGGCGAGTTTTATTTCAAATCTCAATTGCAAGATGGCGCAGATGGCTCCTGCATGATCGTAGTGGCAACAGATGCACCATTAGATGCCCGTAATCTAAAACGTTTAGCTAAAAGGGCAATGTTTGGCTTGGCCAAAACGGGAGGAATTGCCTCCAACGGAAGTGGTGACTATGTGATTGCATTTTCTACCGAAGAAAGTCTGAGGATACCCTATGAAATGAATAGCGCGATGAGGCCGGGGCAAGTGCTCCGCAATGAAATGATGTCTCCTCTTTTCTTAGCCGTCATAGAAGCGACGGAAGAGGCGATCCTGAATTCTCTTTTTGCCGGTATAGATATGAAAGGACATGGTGGCCTCGAAATTAAGGCTTTACCGATTGAAAAGGTATTGCCAATATTAGATAAATATGGTCTTCGAAAGTAAAGATTGGACCCATTAGGAATCGGTATGCCTCCAGTCGAATCGAGTCGCAAAGCCTACTTCTATATACCTATCTTGCAGACCGGTCTGGCCGAGTAGCCCAATAGCGATATCTAGCTTTAGGGATGGCGTGAGATGATAACCTATTCCCAGGGCGTAATCCGGTTCGAAGCGCTTGAAGGGGCTGAAATAATCCGCTACGAGGACCCATTGCTTGTTGATAACTTGAGAAAAACGTAAAGAAAAGAAAGCGGTAGGAGGTAGTCCATCTCCCGACCAGCGCCAACCTGCATTGGTGATTAAGCCCAGCTTTGGCGCGAGGCGATAACCTACGGAGGCCATGATCCGCCCACCTAAGGCGGGGCGGTGGTAATCTTCGTCGGGTACAGGTATCCAAAAACGGCCTTGTATAGCTCCTGCTTTTAAAAATCCCTCTCCATCAAAAAAGTGATAGCGAGTACCCAATCTTAAAGCACTCAAACCTTCATGCTGCTCTCTCGTATTTCCCGCCTCCGATTGGTCCTTTTGATAATTCACACCGCCGTTCACCTCCCAATGTTCTAAAATACCTAGGCGGATGACTGTTTTATATTGGAAAATTTGACTACTAGCCTGTTCGGTTTGACGCTCCCGCAGTTGAAGGCCCGTTTGCCATTGGAGTACATTTTTGCCAACGGTATAGGTGCCCATGGTGGCGGAGGGCCTTGCTGTTCGGATGCGACTAGCAAATTGGGCCTGTGAAATAAGAGGGTATAGCAAGAAAAAAAAGAAGGGAAGAATACCTAAACTGAAATATGTGTTCAGGCGAGCAAAGCCGATTTTCGAAAAAGAAAACATAATCGAACATTTATAAGCAGGTGCGAAAAAGGCTAATGTAGATCAATCCCTATAATGATTCAGTGATCTATATTACATAAGCCCCTTCACTCCGCTATGCTCTATTATGGCTTTCGAACCCAACAGGTAACTACTGGATCGGAAAGTAAGGTGTACTCTTCGGCTTCTTCTACCCGCTGGAGTTCGGTGTAAAAAGAAGTAACCTCTTCTTTGGTTAAAATCTCATGCTTCAACAACTGCGCTACCATAGCCTGTCCTGTCAGGTTGACAATCCTTTTAGCCACCTTTGGATTGGGGAGGAGAAAGGTATTGGAACGAATAGTGGGAGAAGGCAGCCCGACGCTACGAAATAAGTGCGGAAGTTGCCGCCCTACTTGTGGGTGACTAAAAGACTTGTGATAGCCTTCTGTTACCTTATCGTAAGCCCAATTGGGCGGATAGAGGCCCGAACTGGTCATCGTGTCTTGCTCCTGCATCAATATGATCCCTCCCGGTTTACAAACTCGTGCCATCTCGGCTACTACCTTGTGTGGCTCGGGTACATGTAAAAGCAAGAAGCGGCAAAATACAAAATCGAAAGCACCGTCTTCAAAAGGAAGTTGTTCCGCATTCCCAGCCTGATAAGTGATGTTAACCTGCTCTTCAGGAACCCTAGCCCGCGCATAAGCCAATAAATTGACATCCTGATCAAATCCAATAATCTCTGAAGGACTGAAAAACTTGGCTAAAAGACGCGTTGTTTCCCCCAGGCCACACCCCAAATCAAGAATCCGCGGATTGGTGTTGAGCGGAAGGAGGTGGAAATACTTGTTGGATAAATAACTCAGGCCCTGTGCAAGTATCTGCTGTCGTTCGAGATTACTTTCGTTGATGGAATATGGCATGGTGATGGGTAATGAATAATGGACAATAGTATTAGTAATGAACAATTAGTAATGTAACGGCTACGATCATTCTGAATGGTATTTAGGATGCTGATAATGCTAAATGATTAGAATGGACAGCAAAACATTCCTGTAAAATAGGAAAATTAATGGGTTATAAGTGGTTTGGTGAATTACTATTCCGCTTTATCTCTTCACAAATTTTATGGAAGAATAGATGCTATTATTTTCTGCTATCCCACTTAGGACATAAACACCAGGCGGTAAATCCCGGATGAAAATTTCTATGGTTGAGCTAGTGCTATTTGGGATCATTTTCGTTTGCCTTTGTTTTCCCATAATATCAGTAATGTGTAGTTCGGTCAGCTGACAATCCTCACATTGGACATAGATAAATTCATGTGCGGGGTTAGGGAAGGCCTTCAAACCTAGATCAGTTGGAACTGCTTTTACCGCATTGACAAGCGGCCTATAGGAAACCCAGGGGCGAGCTTGTTTAATGATAAGTTGATCGTTGCTGGTTATCTTGTACTCAATATCCATCGCAAAACTTTCATTGTTTGTGGCATTGTATAGCAGTTCAAATTCATTGTGAATAACGGTTAGGTAATCCCTAATTTGGCCTAGATATTCCTCACTCATGATCACCGTATTGTCGGGCACCAGGTTGGAACGTTGGATAATGATATAATCACTGTCTCTTATACACATCTCCGAGCCCACGAGACCGAGGCTGATATCGTAT
>CAJXUM010000629.1 GCA_913060855.1 uncultured Lewinella sp.
TACACTATCCTCTTCGTCGGCAGCGTCAGATGTGTATAAGAGACAGATTATATACCGTAGATGGGGTTCGGATGAATACGGCTATTTTCCGCAGTGGTAACCTGCAAAATGTGATTTCACTGGACCCATTTGCAATTGAACGAACAGAAATCTTCTTTGGCCCAGGCTCGGTCATTTACGGTAGTGATGCAATCGGGGGCGTGATGAGTTTTCAAACTTTAACGCCCGAATTTTCTACTGAAAATATTCCGTTGGTGAAAGGCAATGCCAGCAGCCGATTCTCCTCTGCCAATCAGGAGCAAACCCTGCATTTCGATCTGAATCTAGGCTGGCGCAAATGGTCTTTCCTGACCAGTTTTTCTCATTTTGAATTTGATGACCTACGGATGGGGAGTTTTGGTCCGACTGAATATCTCCGTCCTTTCTACGTACAACGACAAGATAGCACCGATGTAATCGTTGCGAATGAGGATCCTTTGGTTCAGCGCCCAAGCGCTTATTCGCAGCTGAATATGATGCAGAAAATCCGCTTTCAGCCTAGTGCCCAATGGGATTTGCAATACGGGTTTCACTACTCTAGTACTTCCAACTATGCCCGTTACGATCGTCATATTCGCCTGCGAGATGGATTACCACGTAGTGGAGAATGGTATTATGGCCCGCAAGTTTGGATGATGAATAATTTCACGGCTACCCATCAGAATATTACAGGCGATTGGTACGATCAGATGAGTGTTCGATTGGCGTATCAATATTTCGAAGAAAGTAGAATTAATAGAGGTTTCAATGATCCCTTCCGTTTTCGACGCAATGAGCAAGTAAGGGCTTATTCGGGAAATGTGGATTTTGTGAAAGAATTTGGTACCCGCCAACAGTTGTTTTATGGTGTGGAGGCGGTCTACAATGACATTCAGTCTGCTGGAATAGATGAAAATATCGAAGCGGGCTTGTCCAAGCCGGGGCCTTCCAGGTACCCTACCTCAAATTGGGGTTCCTATGCCACTTACCTCAGCTATAATTTCCGGGTAAATGAAAAATTGCTATTACAAGCCGGAGTTCGCTACAATCAATTTCAGATCAATGCCGTTTTTGATACCACCTTTTTCAACTTTCCCATTGCACAAAGTCGCTTGAACAATGGAGCCCTTTCGGGGAGCTTTGGCGCAGTCCTACACCCGACCAGGGATTGGACGTTCAGTGCGAATGTGGCGACTGGTTTTCGATCCCCCAATATTGATGATATTGGTAAGGTTTTCGATTCTGAACCCGGTGCGGTCGTGATTCCGAATCCAAATCTGCAGGCTGAGTACGTGTATAGTGCGGAGCTTGGGTTAGCTCGCCAGGTCGGTTCGGTTTTCAAGCTGGACCTTAGTACCTACTATACGATATTGAAAAATGCATTAGTGCGGAGGGATTATAACTTGAATGGAGCGACAAGCATTTTATATGAAGGGGAGATGAGTCAGGTGCAGGCGGTACAAAATGCAGCGGAAGCCCGGATCGTCGGTCTACAGTTAGGTGTGGAATGGAAATTACCGGCCGGCTTTAGCTTGTCCTCTCAGCTAAATTTTCAGAAAGGCGAAGAGGAATTGGATGATGGCAATAAAAGTCCTTCCAGACATGCGCCACCTACTTTTGGCATTTCTCATTTGACCTATAAGGCCAATAAACTAACCTTGGATGTTTCCTGGGTTTTCAATGCTGAAAAATCCTATGAAGAATTGCCGGTTGAAGAGAGAGGTAAGACTTATATGTATGCAGAAGATGAACAAGGCCGCCCCTACTCTCCTGCTTGGAATACTTTGAATTTTAAAGCCTTGTTTTTATTTACAGATCAACTGAGCGCTAGTGCAGGCGTAGAAAATCTCTTCGATCGTCGATATCGTCCCTTTAGCTCCGGCATTGTGGCGCCAGGTAGAAACTTGATCTTATCTTTTCACGCTAAGTTTTAATATCCTATCCGCAATTATTGGGCGACAAAAGTCACCGAACAATCCTTGAAGCGCTTGACCCAGCCTTGTCCCTTTTTTTGCCCTAATACACTAAGTGTCGAAGCTAAGCCGTCAGCCAGGCTACCAGTAGGCGCAATGACTGTAATCTGCAAGCGGTGGGTAAGTCCATAGCCCGTCCGAGGATCAATAATATGAGAGTATTTCTTGCCTTCCCAGCTCAAAAATTGGTAGGTGTCTCCTGAAGTAGCGATGGCACAATGGTGAAGCAGTAGCGGCTTACTAGTTTCTCCATCCTGAATGCGGATCGTCCAGCCATCCTTTTCGGGGGGTGGGCCGGATAAAAGTATATCTCCTCCAGCATCGATCAATGCACTTGTTATACCTTCCTGTGCTAATATCTTCATCATCTCATCCGCGGCATAGCCCTTCGCTATTCCTCCTAAATCTAGCTGCATATTAGCTTTCTTTAAACGGACTGAATGTTCTGATCGAGAAGGTTTTAAGTAACGATAATTAACGCGCTTTTTAGCTGCTAACACTGCTGCAGCGGAAGGAAATTCTCTTGCCTTAAATGCCTTTCGCCAAAGCTTGCTCAATGGCCCTATCGTCACATCAAATGCCCCCTTAGATTTTTTGGAGAGCTGTTTGGATTGGCGCAAAATCTGCCAGAGTTCTTTGCTAACCACTAATTTTTTTTTAGTTCCTGATTGCCGGCCTAGGCGATTTAATTCACTTTCGGGAATATAATCGCTCAATCGTTGATTCAAGCTATCCAGGTGACTGAAAGCCAATTCGCTAGCATGCTGTGCCTTATTTTCACTTTCAGCATAGAGCACGATTCGAAAGCGAGTCCCCATTTGTGGATGGGTATATGAAAATCTTTTGAGAGATTGCCCTTGCAATAAAAAGGGCAGGAAGGAAAAGGAAAGTAAAAGGAGTAGCGGACCTATTGTCTTTTGCGCTTTTCTGTTAAACATCGAGTCGGTAGTCATAGATCGAAATTGCAAAAGAAAATAGGTCCGTTTTTATCAGTACAAAAACAAATTTACTGATCTAGTGTCAGGCTCCAAAACTCGTCTATTTCGGCCTGTGTCATCTTCTTATAAGGTCGCACCAATCGGAAACCCACGAAAGGAGAATCGGTATTCCACCAAAAACTCTTGGGCAATTGCGGATCTCGTCGTTTCCAATCCATATCCGATCTGACCCGGTTGGAACAACGCAATTCGGTAGGATCATCGTAGAAAGATCCACCTTTAACCGTACGTGGGTGCAGTTTTGTAGGTTCAGCCCATGGGTTAGCAACCGCTTCTTCTGCCGCGATCTTGGTATAGTAATCTTTACCATACTGATCCAAAGTCCACTCTCCTACATTCCCTAGCATATCGAATAGGCCCCAAGCATTTGGGGTTTTACCACCAATGGGTTGGTAAACTTCTTCGCTATTCCCTTCGTGCCAGCCTAAATCTTCCACCACTGGTGTTTTATCTGCTGCAAATCCGGTATCTGTACCCGCTTTACAGGCATATTCCCATTCTGCTTCAGTCGGCAATCGATAAAAAACGCCCGTTTTTTCGGTCAACCATTTGCAATAGGATAAGGCAGCATACTGTGTCATGCTTCCGGCCGGAAAGCCTTCTTTACCCATCCCGAAAGTTGGATCTTCATAAGGAGGACTAGGCCGAGTAACGGCATCTGCATCCCATTCTCCACCCTCAGGAGCCTTATCCAAGGACTTTTCTCTGAAAATATAGTACTCCTGGAAAGATACTTCATGTACCCCCATCCAGAAAGAATCTAGCTTGACTTTGACCTGTGGTCCTTCATCTTCTTCCCTATCTTCTTCCATCGCTGGACTACCCATCATAAAGGTGCCTCCTGGAATCAATTTCATCTTGAAAGAGACTTCTGTCCCTGGTATTTGCTGAAGAAAGGTGTCAGGCTCCTGTGCGTAGCTAGTAACAGCTACAGAAATACACAGAATTGAAACCAATAAATATTGTGCTAACTTCATCTTAATCAATCAGTTTAATACTTTTAAAACAAGGTTTAATTACTAGCGGACGCAAATTTCAAATCGAAGACAATCGTGATATCATCTCCCGTTACAATTTGCCCGAACATCGCAGAAGGAGGCTCCATTTCAAAGTCAGATAACTTCATAGGGTATTCAGCCACAAAGGCCAAGGTTCCTGCTGGCGCTTCCGTATTAGTAAGGGATAAGGTAATATCTTTTGATACGCCTGCGATCGCTAATTTCCCACTAACCTGTAGAACGCCACCTTCATCTGATTTTTGGATAACGGCTTTTTGTGCCTGTGTGATTTCAAAAGAAATGGCAGGATGTTCTGTAGATTTTAGTGCGGCTTTAATCTTTTTGTTCATCGCAGCTCCTCTTCCGCCATCAATACTTACTACTTGGAATTGTAGGGAAGCTTTGTCAACTACTAGCGTCTTTGATTTTGCAGCCTCAAAAGACTCTCCTAACTCTAGGGTACCAGAAAACTCGCCGACCGTAGCTGTCCAGTCATGAAAGGTAGAAGTACCTTTGATGGAGATAGCCGAAGTCTCATCCAAAGCGTAGGAAGAGACCTGTGCCTGAAGGCCCCAGCTTAATGCTAAAGCAAGGCAAAAGCTGAAGAATGGCTTGTTTAAAGCATGGTTTTTTAAATGCAACATCAGAAATGTTTTAAGCATGTTCGAAAATAGATAATATCATTTACGCACATCATTTAGTCGGTATAATTCCTCAAAGAAAGGATTTTTTATTCAAAATTCTTAGCCATTGGAATTAGAAGGGCTTGGATTTTAACACTTTTAATAGCTAGGCCGGAATCTTAAGAATTCTATAACTTTAAGCCGTCCGTACTTCATATACATGAATGATTAAATATGAATCAACTGAAAATTGACATCCTGTCT
>CAJXUM010000630.1 GCA_913060855.1 uncultured Lewinella sp.
ACGAGATCAGCCTCGGTCTCGTGGGCTCGGAGATGTGTATAAGAGACAGCCTACTAATTGATAAAACCTTGTTTATGAAAAATGAAAATCAACAACCTTACATTGGGCCGGAAATCAAACTGCCTGAAATTACGATAAAGGCTTTTATTCTCGGCGCGGTATTGTCCGTCATTCTATCAGGCGCTAATGCCTATTTAGGACTTTTTGCGGGGATGACCGTTTCTGCTAGTATACCTGCAGCTGTCTTGTCCATGGCAATATTGAAATTATTCAAGAATAGTAATATTCTAGAAAACAATGTTGTGCAGACCGCTGCCTCCGCTGGAGAATCACTTGCAGCCGGTGTCATCTTTACTATTCCTGCCTTAATCATTATGGATTATTGGACGGATTTTAGTTACCTCGAAACAACCTTGATCGGTTTGTGTGGGGGTGTCTTAGGTGTGCTATTTACCGTCCCCCTACGTTCGGCCTTGATCGTACGCCAGAAGCTACAATTCCCTGAAGGGGTGGCTACGGCTGAGGTGTTGAAAACAGGAGAAAGAGGTGGCGATTCGGTGAAATATTTGGTGTGGGGTGGATTAGCTGGTGCCTTAATCAAACTAGCAGAAGGTGGGCTGAAGATTTGGCAGGGCTTGGCCGAGGCCGCGACCTTGGCTGGCAATAAAGTCTATTTATATGCCGGTGTTAACCTCTCACCTGCACTGATTGCCGTGGGTTATATTGTGGGTTTACGAATAGCCATCTTGGTATTTGCCGGTGGAGTAATTAGCTGGTGGATAGCCATCCCGGCTTTTATCGCTATAAATGGAGCACCTGATGGTACGGCGACCGAAATTGGTGGCGCGATATGGAATAGTCAGATTCGTTACCTAGGCGTTGGGGCTATGGTTGTGGGTGGACTCTGGGCACTTATCAACCTCAGAAGTGCGATTGGATATGCTGTTAAAAGCGGTATAGCTGCCATCAAAGGGGTTAAAGACCAGGGTAAAGTGCTACGGACCGAATTAGATACGCCCATGTCTTGGGTTATTATAGCAATCGGTGTAATGATTGTTCCCGTTTTCATTATCTACCTAAGAGAAATCGGAAATGTTCCTATTTCTGCCCTCATGGCCATTTTGATGATCATTGCCGGTTTCCTATTTTCTGCTGTTGCGGGCTATATGGCCGGACTAGTAGGAAGTTCAAATAATCCTATCTCAGGTGTCACTATTGCTACGATCCTTACCTCTTCGCTGATTCTCTTAGCGCTGATGGGAAGTGGTGCAGAAAAAGGGCCAGCCGCCGCTATTATGATCGGTGCTGTTGTCTGTTGTGCTGCGGCTATCGCTGGGGACAATATGCAGGATCTTAAATCTGGACACATCCTTGGGGCTACTCCACGTAACCAGCAGATTATGCAAATGGTAGGTGTGGTAGCAGCCGCATTGACCTTGCCTCTAGTTTTACAATTACTAAACTCGGCTTACGGTATTGGTAGTGATACGCTTCCTGCACCACAAGCGGCCTTGATGGAAAGTGTAGCTGTTGGAATATTCAGAGGAGGTTTACCCTGGAATATGGTATACATTGGTATGGGCATAGGCGTGTTGATCATTTTAGCCGATGAATACCAAGCTTCTAAAAATAGTGATTTTAGAATTCCTGTTTTGGCTGTAGCCGTGGGATTATACCTACCTTTTGAATTAGATAGTGCCATTATGGTGGGTGGATTGATTGCCTGGGCAGTAAGTCGTTACCAAGCCAGCAAAGGCCAAGCCAAAGGTGCCGAATTCGAAGAAGCCAAAGAAAAAAGTAATAATGCAGGATTGCTATTCGCTTCTGGTTTGATTACGGGAGAAGCTTTGATTGGTATTGTATTAGCCATTCCGATTGCTATTTACCAAGACACCAACATCCTAGCTATCCTAACTCAACCTTTGGGAAGTTATGCTGGATTGCTGGTGATTTCAGGTATTTGTTATTGGCTATATAGTATTGCTAAACGCGAATTTGATAAGGCATAAAGCCGTATCTATAAATAGAAAAGATAAGATTTAGTACAAAAAAAAAAGCCGGTCCAAGGACCGGCTTTTCCATTTCAGTTTCGTATTACATTACATGTTCATGAGATTAGGATCTGAAAGTTTGTAGGATTATGAAGTTTCGTATTAAATAAAAAAGGTCGTCGTCGTCGTATCTTATGATTCAAAGATAAGCTAGATTATTGCCTTTTTATTCCTGATTTTTTTTTCGGTATAGAATCAGCTCTGTTGGTCACCTAAGGATAATTAAACGGTCATTATCCCCGTAGTAAATGTTCAAAATACGTCAAGAACGGACTTCATTTATCCTACAATAAACGCAGCCCTAAGTGGTAATTTTATCTCCTTCGATCATCACTGGTTTATTATTCCGGGTTTACTGTAGTTTCTATAGCTTTAATCTTACCATCACATTAGTCAGAAAATTTTACCTGAGTAAATAATTAGTTCAATAAAAATATAATTGTTTTTAAAAGCTATAAATTTGTTTTTAATTGAAAGAAATAGCATATTTGTACAGTAGAAGTGAATCACCGAAAAGTATATGATTTACGCTCTTAACTATATTTATCCATTAGGCTTTATGCTGAAATGAGTTGTATAAGGATGGAAATTAAGATTTTAAAGCAAGGCAAGGCTAGAAGAAGGAGAATAGCCACAGCTACGCGACTGATGAAGAACGCAGGCTTGCTTTAAAAGATAATTTAGCTCCATACAATTTATTTTAGAATGAAAGTCTAAAATACTCGGAGGTTTTCAGTTTCTTGATCCGAATTACCTATGGTGCCTCTTAATAACATTCCCAAGACCTCCCCTCCCCTTTCATTTGGTTAAAATCAATTGACTATTTGACAGAACCTTATTGCCGATACGGAGTTATTCTATTGACTAATCATTGAAGCAACTCGTTTGCTACCATTCCTAATCCAGTCAATTAAGCTGCTGCTTTAAATTAAGGTGCGAATGAGACGAAAGTTTTTCCTACTCGTTATGCTGGTTTTCTATTCCTTCTTGCTAAGGTGGAAAAACCCAATGAAAGGCCTACTCGAGCCATCTGTCGAGGTCACTCAAATACAAAACGATCAAACCTATGAGGCAAAGGCATTCCTCGCCTCCTATGTGTCTGATCAGCAGGAGGGTTGTCATGAGCTAACGAACCCCCAAAAGAAAAAACATCCAATTTCAACTGTTCCGACTGCCCCCCTTTTGTCTCAATTTATGGTTTCTTATATGCAGGTAGTTGCTATTTCGTCCTATAATACTTGTGATTAAAACGGATAAGCTTTACATTCTGCCTCGAATTAACTACTCCTAAGAATTAGCATCACCACCAAAGCCTGCAGAATATGTCTAGTCGACTTTTAATAGGACTCTGTGCCTTATTGTTTCTCCTATCATCAAGGATATTACATACCCAAACTGATGCATCGATTGTCTACTATGCTCCTGATAATTGCCTCACCTATCTATCAGATAAAGACAATAACTATCTACCCGATTTCAGTCATGCTGGCTATAAAAATGGAACGACTCCCCTTCCCGATGTCCTTACGGTCAAAACTATAAGTCCTATCGCTGGGGATAACACGCAGCATATTCAAGCTGCCATCAACGAACTAGGCCTCCTTCCGCTAGATAGTGACGGATTTCGTGGCGCACTGCTACTTACTGCGGGAGTCTATGAGATTCGCGGTAGCTTGATCATTAGCAAGAGTGGAGTAGTTATTCGGGGTGTGGGGCGTGATACAGATCCTTCGAGCAATACGGTACTCAAGGCCATTGGCGATAGCCCGGCCCAGCGAGATGTCATCGTCGTAGGTAATACTTCGGGGGTAAATTGGACGGGCACAGTCGCCGGAACGCGATCATTAGTTACGAATGAATTTGTTCCCACAGGTTCACGTTCTCTACAGCTAGATCACCCTGAGCGGTTCAGCGTAGGAGAGAACATCATTGTTTTTCAAAAAAGTACAACTAATTGGCTGGCCTCCATCAATTATGGAGATACGGATACAGACGAGCCTTGGGCTCCTGGACAAATTGATTTGTATTTCAATCGCTATATCACGGATATTAATCTTGACGAAAGCAAAATAAAGCTAGATGCACCCATTTATGATGAGTTAGAGCGATCACTGAGTCAAGCAGAAGTCTATGTGCTAAATGAGCCTGATACTAAACGCAATATCGGGATCGAGAATTTGCGGGTAGTCATCCAAACAAATGGCTCCTTGACAGAAAACCATGCCAAAAATGCGATAAAACTAAGGGGCGTAGAGGATTGTTGGGTACAATCGGTCACCGCTTTGCACTTTTCCTACGCGGGCATAGATATGACAGTAGCTTCTCGGGTGACGGTTAGCGAATGTCATGCACTTGAACCGCATTCGCTCATCGACGGGGCGCGGAGGTATAATTTTGCCGTTGGATCGCAAACCAATAATGTCTTGTTTGAGCGTTGCCATGCTTCCTACGGTAGGCATTCATTCGTTTCGAATGGAACCAGTAGTGTATCTGGTATTGTTTTCCATGCGAGTACATCAAAACACGACTATACTTCCAGCGAAGGACACCGTAGATGGAGTCAAGGACTTCTTTTCGATAGTCTCACCTTCACATCTCCCGAAGCCACCCGCTTACTCGGATTGTATAATCGCGGCCGGTACGGGACCGGACACGGTTGGTCTTCCGTCAATAGTGTCGCTTGGAATGTCAACTTACCTGCAGGCCATTCCATGGTTATTCAACAACCACCTGGTCGCCAAAATTATGCAATTGCCTGTACGGGAACCGTAACCCTGTCTCTTATACACATCTCCGAGCCCACGAGACCGAGGCTGATCT
>CAJXUM010000631.1 GCA_913060855.1 uncultured Lewinella sp.
GAGATCAGCCTCGGTCTCGTGGGCTCGGAGATGTGTATAAGAGACAGGTTTGCTGTTCTTCATGCAAGAAAAATCTGATAAAATGAATGCGTGAATATATATCAATTAATTGAAATACAATTAGTTAATTCTTGTGATTAAGAAAATAGAAGACAAAAAAAACTGATAAAAGATAAAAAATGTAATTGTATTCTCGCCAACTGCCACTTAACTTTGGAATCAAAATGAACGAATTGCCCATGAAATACATATTTCGGCTACTTCTTGGCCTCGTACTTTGCCTTGTTTGGCAAGTCGATAACTTTGCCCAAGTGTTTCCTGGGGATGCAGATAATAATGGTAGGGTAGAGAACTTTGATGTACTGTATACGGGCTTTGCTTATGGCGAAATTGGGCCAGCGCGATTGGGTGGACCTGCTCAAGATACGGAGTCTTTTATCAGCGTAATGTGGGAGGCTATGTTCCCTACCGGACAAAATTTCATCTTTGCCGATGCCGATGGTAATGGGGCCGTTGACTTTGCAGATTTATTGACAATTTCTACTAATTATGGCGAAGAACATTCAACAGTAACAACGACTGTTTTTCAAGAGGGAATTGATGGCTTAGATCCATCAGTTGAATTTGATCGAAGCGCTATTCCTTCTATCATTACCGAGAATTCGACCCTTGAAATCCCCCTGATATTAGGCAGCCCTGATCAACCGATATTGGATATTAATGGAGTGGCTTTTTCCATTACTTATGATGCGGAATTAATTGCTGATCTGCAACTCACCCTCGATCCATTGTGGATGGGGGGCGATGGCGAAGTCTTTCTCCTGCAGTCCCATCTAGACAATAATCCCGAGAGTGCCGGACAACTAGATGTGGCCATGACCCGGCTGGGAAATAATCCGGTGACTAGCTTTGGCCGAATCGGAACCCTATCCATTATTATAGAAGATGACCTGATTGAATTATTGCCCGACAATGTGGATCGATTGCCCATAGCTATTAGCGTGGTGGGAGTAGGAGCGGTAGATGGTAATTTTAATCAGATACCAGTAGTACAGGATAGTTTGCACCTAAATGTCATCCACCCGGCTGCTATATCGGATGTGATCGACAAGGAGAACAATATTCAAGTAAAGATATTCCCCAACCCCGCTAGTGAGGTCATTAATATTACTTCAAGTGTGAGTTTGGAAGGAATAAGTATTCATAGTCTGAGTGGCCAATCCTTATTTTCCTTGCCACTCGATCGCATTAAAAAGCTAAAACTATCGATCGACTTTTTACCTCCTGGGCCGGTCTTATTGGAATTTAAGACCCTTTTTGGCCCAAGATTTAAGAAGTTAATTATTTCAGAGTGATCAAATAGAAACCACTCATTTATTGAACGGAAGCAAAAACTATGAAAAAGTTATGAAAACAAACTATTGCTACAAAGCTCGTCCCTGCCCAAAAGTGTGGGGCGGGCTTGTATTTTTCACGCTACTATTACTATTGGGCGGACCCAGCCTTACGGCTCAACAACTAGCCTTAGGAAACGTCGTGTTCGGTCAAGAACAACAGCCCGTCCCTGGCTACCCCGTACGTTTGGTGTATGAGGTGGGAGATGAAGAAGTGGTGACGGACGAACAAGGTTTCTTCGCCGGGGCTTTGCTGAATGCAAATGGTGAGCCACTGCTACAAGTCAGTGTTTTTGATCTTTGTACAGGTGTCGAATTGGTGCAGGAGGTGATAGCCGATAGTGCCTTTTTCTTCTTTCATCTGTGTGCCAATGTGATTACGCCGCCTGAAGTAGTGGGTTGCGAAGCTTATTTCACTTACGAACAGATTAGCTTTGGACCAGACTACCAGCTACTTTTTCAAGATTTATCTTTTACTAGTGATTTATTAGATACGCTAGTATGGGACTTTGGAGATGGTACTAGTTCTACTGAAAACGATCCCGTTCACACCTATGATACAGCTGGCGTTTACCCCGTGACGCTAACCGTTTTAAGTGATACTTGCCAGAGCTCTTTTACGCAATTGGTGACCGTATTCGAAGAAGGGGAATGCGGTTGTGATGCCGTGTATATTCCCACTTGTGTAATAGATACCACGGGGGAAATACAGCAATACTCCAATCCATGTGAGGCTTTATGTGCGGGTTTTAATAGTGACAGCTTTGTCCCTTGTGAGGGAGAAGTATGCGGGTGCCCAGAATATTATGATCCGGTTTGTGTCGTCGTAAATGCAGATACCTTACAGTTTTCCAATCCTTGTTTTGCCGCCTGTGAAGGGTTTGGACCGAACGAAATTTTCTCCTGCTATCCTGACTCTACCGATTGCGGTTGCCCTGATATTTATGATCCCGTCTGTGTGGTGATGCCGAACGGTTTAATCCAGACGTTCCAAAATGCATGCGAGGCGATTTGTCAAGGCTTGGGCGAACCTTTGTTTGTGCCTTGCGAGCCAGATTCTTGCCTTTGTCCCAGTATCTATGATCCCGTTTGTGTATTGGGTGCCGATGGGGTAGTGGTGACCTTCAGCAATGCTTGTGAAGCCGCTTGTGCGGGTTATGGTCCCAACCAAATAGTGGACTGTGAAAATCCAGACCCTTGTGTCTGTCCGGAAGTGTTTATCCCGGTTTGTGTGATTACAGAAGTGGGTGATACGCTTCAATTTCCTAATGCTTGCTTTGCCATTTGTGAAGGTTATCCAGATAGCTTACTGATACAATGTGATGTTTATCCCCCTGATTGTCAATGTGATGATGAATACTGGCCCGTCTGTACTTACGACAATAATGGTGAATTACGGAGCTTCCCAAATATGTGTACGGCCTTATGTCAAGGATACCTGCCCGATCAGTTATTCCCCTGTGATGGATCTGGTAACCCATGCGATACCCTAATCATACCGATTGACTCTTCCGGTATTGTGTTGGACACGATTTTTGTACCCTGTGATACCACCGCTTTCTATTGTCAAGCCGACTTCATTATTGATTATTCGAATCTAGCGGGTTTTGAAGTTGTATTCGAGGATCATTCCTTTAGCTTGGATGGCGAAATAATCAGTTGGAAGTGGGAGTTTGGAGATGGCCAAACGAGTGACCAGCAAAGTCCTATTCATGTCTACGATTCAGGAGGGGTTTATGAAATATGGCTCTCTATCGAATCGTCGACGGGTTGTACTAGTACGATTGTGCAGCACATTTGTATAGGTGATAATGATGTAGTGGAAGGCCCCGAGTGCCAGGCTATTTTCTTCTTTGAACAACTGGGAGAAGATGCTGAATTCCAATTCATGGATGTTTCACTTGGAGATGTCATCGCATGGCAATGGGACTTTGGAGATGGCGAAACGAGCCAGGAACCCGTGCCTATTCATCAATATAATACGCCGGGCGTTTACCTGGTCACCCTGACTATAGAAACGACCCTAGGTTGCCAAAGCTCCATGAGTGTGCTATTGACTACCGCCGATAATATTCAATATGAGGATGAATGCCGTGCGCTATTCTTACCCTTTATTGACAGCGATTCCTTAAGTGTGTTCTTCCTCAACTTATCCTCCACAGATGCACAGAGTGTACTTTGGGACTTTGGGGATGGAACGACTAGTACAGCGTTTACGCCTTCCCATTTCTATGCCGCACCAGGAGTATACACTATTGTACTCACGGTGACAACAGTGGCCGGTTGTGAAAGTACCTACAGTACGATTATCAACTTTGATAGCGATGGATTTACGGCGAGTCCTAGCTTCCGTATCGTTTCCAATACCGAAGAAATTGAGGAAGTGGCGACTATCGAAAAGTTGATGCCAAATCCTGTTCAGGAAGAACTGACCTTAGTCCTATCCGCTAAGCAAGCTATTCCATATCAATTACAAGTCTTCAATATTCAAGGCAAATTGATGAAGGCGGAACAAGGACGACTGCTGAACGGAGAAAATCGACTCCAATTGATTGTCAATGAATTACCTGCAGGTATGTATGTATTGCGCCTGCAGGCTGAGGGTAGTGATTTGACGCGGAAATTTGTAAAAGAATAAATCCTTGGCTTAAACTTCAGAAGTTTCCTAAAGCCATGCCCTGGTAAACTTCAGAAGTCTAGCTTTAGGTTCAAAAAATCTTTTTATTAATTGTTTCTTTATACACTGGAGAAGCAGTCCACAAAATGGGCTGCTTTTTTTTGTACCGTCTGCAGCCTTCTATTCTTCATAAATGTCAAATTCAGCCGAAGTTGATTTCATTAGATCTTTATTGGCAAAGTCACTGTCGGACATTTTCGACAACCGCTCTAGGTATAGATCAAACTGTCCGTTTTTGAATATGGTTAACATCTTACCTCCTTTTTCACATCTTGCTGCATGCCATACATTTGGAGGAACCGTGATCGTGTCTCCAGGGCGGCAAATAATACTTTCATCGTCAAAGATGAGCTCCACCTCACCTTCTAGAATGTAAAACACCTCGGTCATGATTTTATGGTGATGTCGAGCTAAGAAAAAACCAGGTTTTAATTTGTCCTCGACGAAGGATAATTCACCATTGGTATTTCTGGAAGAGAGTTTGACAAAACAATGATCTTGGGAGTAGTTATAGTTCTCGCCTTCTCCGTTACGAATAATTTCTTTTTCTTTCATTTTTGTTTGTTTTTTAAGTTCTCTGACAACTATTCAGACTGCAGTCTATTGATTATCTGTGAATTGTGAATTCATTTTCTACTAGTAATTAACACTACTTCACCACCAAATTTAGTTTGTAATTGATACTTATCATTTCGACTAACCGTTTGCAAAAATGCTTGAGTTTCCGCCATATCTGCATTATCGACATAAATAAATGTATTGGCTGTCTCTTATACACATCTGACGC
>CAJXUM010000632.1 GCA_913060855.1 uncultured Lewinella sp.
CGAGATCAGCCTCGGTCTCGTGGGCTCGGAGATGTGTATAAGAGACAGCATCTATTCTTATAAAACTGTCCCAAGCGGGCGTAGGCAAGCGGCCATTCTGGCGCTAGTTTGATTACTTTTTTATACAGTTTTACCGCGTGATAGGGGTCACCACGTTCTTCATACAAGACGGCCGCTTCGTAGAATGCCTTGATATCTTCAGAAGGATACTGCATATTTACAAATATAGGGAGTTTTACTTTTTGATGCTAGGCTATTTTTGTTTTGCCCTAGCATATTGATTAGGCCATTTAAACCCATGCTCATGTACCGCCTTAGCGGCTTGATAAGGAAAATAAGGATTGCGAAGAAATTCTCTGGCTAGAAAAATAAGGTCGGCCTGATCCATTCGCAAAATCGTTTCGGCTTGTTCTGGGGTGGTAATCATACCTACTGTTCCTGTCGTAATGTCTACTTCTTTCTTAATGCGAGCTGCAAAAGGAAGTTGATAGCCTGCCCCTACCTTAATCTGCTGCGCTGGATGGATACCAGCAGAGGAGGTATCAATAACATCGACTCCAATGGATTTCAATATTTTGGCCAATTTGACCGAATCTTCAATCGTCCAAGAAGGTCGATTAGGCAACCAGTCATCGGCAGATATGCGGACAAAAAGCGGGAGTTCGGCCGGCCAAAGGGCTCTTGTCTCCTTGGTAATCTCTACCAATAAGCGAATTCTATTTTCAAAACTCCCACCGTATTCATCGGTCCGCTCATTGGATACGGGCGAACAAAAAGAGTGGAGCAAATAACCATGTGCACTATGGATTTCCAGTATTTGGAAGCCCGCTGCGATTGCTCTTTCTGTGGCCGATCTAAAATCAGCTTTTACTTTTTGAATATCGGCTACACTCATCTCTTTGGGCGCACGCTCCCCTTCCGCAAAGGGAATAGCGCTTGGCGCAAAAGTTTCCCATCCTTTGCCTCCGACATCTGTTTGTGCACCGCCATCCCAAGGCACCTCCCTGCTCGCTTTACGTCCCGCATGAGCCAATTGGATGGCCGGTATCGCACCTTGCCCCTTGATAAACGCAGTAATACGCGCCAATCCAGCAATGTGCTCCTCTTTCCATATTCCTAAATCTGCATAGGAAATTCGTCCTTCCGGAGATACCGCTGTGGCTTCTGTAAAAACAATCCCAGCACCACCCACAGCCCTTGTGCCTAAGTGCACCAAGTGCCAATCAGTGGAGAATCCCTCCTCACTGGAATATTGACACATGGGGGATACAACGATCCTATTTCTGGTTTGGAGAGACTGTAGCTGAAGGGGTTGAAAGAGAAGTGACATAGAAATATTTACTTTTGATAGTTATCTTTACAGTAACATATATGCCAAAGCAATGTTTCATCAAACAAGCATTGATACCCGTTCAGCAAGTGTTTTTTCCAGGTCAGATAGCTAAATTTGCTTTTCATGGCCGATCTCTTTAATCTCGTATTAAAAATGGATTACAAAAGCTGCCTTTTAGTTTTATTCACCCTATTTAGCGCAATAAATAGCGAAGCTCAAACTCGCTATATTACGGATGAAGGCTCGATCGCATTCAAATCGGATGCTCCCTTAGAGTTGATTCAAGCCGCTTCCAAGGACATGAAAGGAATTATTGATATAGATAGAAATGTCTTTGCCTTTTCGGTCTATATGAGTTCATTTCAGGGATTCAATAGCCCTCTACAACGCGAGCATTTTAATGAGAATTACCTGGAGACCGTCAAGTTTCCGAAAGCCTCATTTTCGGGAAAAATTATCGAAACGGTAGATTGGACCCAGGATGGCACTTATGAAGTACGAACAAAAGGTAAATTGCATATCCACGGCTTAGACCAAGAGCGAATCATCAAAGGAACCGTGGTCATTGCAGATGGAAAAATCAAGTTAGAAGCTTACTTTACCGTACTACTGGAAGAACATCAAATTAGTATCCCCAAAATAATGTTTCAGAAAATAGCGGAAGAAATCCAAGTTACGATTGGAGCCCATTTAGAAAAACAAAGCTCGTGAATGATTATTTGAAATGGATAGGCATTCTCGGATGCCTTTGTATTTCTGGCTACCTACACAGTCAGGTTCCTTTCTTTCGACAACATGAACTGCCGGAAGAAGTAAGAGAGGCGTCTTTGGATGTACTGTATCAGTCCAAAGGCGACTTCATTTGGCTAGGTGGGGAGGAAGGCCTACTTCAGTATGATGGCTTTGAATTTGAGTTCTTTAATCGCATTGATTCGAGTGGAGAGAATCAGGTAACTGCCTTGTTTAGAGATAAGGAGCAATTACTTTGGATTGGTTATGAAGATGGCGCTATTTATCATCTTACAGATAATAAAACACTTACCCCCTGGCAACCAGAGGAGGGGCTACCCAAGGTTCCCATTAGTGGCTTCACGCAGGATTCGACTGGAAAAATGTGGATCGCTACTTATGGGGAAGGCCTGTATTACTGGAATGGCAAGCGGATGTATAATATCGGAGAAGACGATGGCTTAGGGGGGCAAGATATCTATGTACTGGCCAAGGATCAGCAGGATCGGATGTGGGTCGGCACCGATAATGGCATTAGCATTTGTTGGTTGAATGATGGAAAAAAACAGGTGCAAAATTTAACGCAAGCTGATGGTTTGCCCGACGATATTATCCGTTATCTATTACCCGACGCAGCGGGGAACTGTTGGGTTGGCACCTACGACAAAGGGTTCTGCAAAGCCAATGGACGCACCTTCACCATTGACGCTTCTTTCACGGATTGGGAGAATGGGGTGATTAACTGCATGGAGCTCGTAGAAGAACGTGCCTTATGGATTGGGACAGATGGTAAAGGGGTTTGGCGCTTTGATCTACAAGAAGAAAAATTGATGCAGGTCCAACACCCTTCATTGGTTGGAGATAAGATAGCTGACCTGCACACCGATTGGGAAGGGAATTTATGGGTTCTGGGCCACGAAACGGGGCTGCTTTCCACCAACTGTCATTTCAACTTCCTTCCCAATGAATTGGAAAACTTACAGGCGATCATAGTTGATCGTAACAATCAGCTTTGGGTAGGGGACCAAACCGGCCTATATCGTTATGAAGATGAAAGCAATGGCGAAAGCCAATTCAAGCAAATACTCCCCAACAATGTATTAAGTCTTTTTGAAGATTCCTTTGGCAATCTTTGGGTAGGCACCTTTGGGGAAGGGGTCATTTTATTACATCCTGAAGAAGGTCAACAAAGGCGTATTGCAGAAGCCAATGGCCTGCCCAATGGGAGCATCTTATCCATTGATGGGACAGCTGACCTCGTCTGGTTAGCCACCTTGGGCGGAGTGGTAGAATTGAATTGCCAGCAAAACCCGATGAATCAACCCGACTTCCAGATTAGAAAACTAGACTATGAAACAGAACTAGAGACTAATTTCATTTACAAGGTATTTGTAGATAAAAAAGGTAGAACTTGGTTTGGGACCGATGGCAAGGGGATTAGCGTTTTGGAGGCGGGTAAACTGAGCAGTCACCAGCAGGCAGATAGCACACCGATCCGTTCTGTTTATTCGATTACTGAGGATCAGATGGGCAATATTTGGTTCAGTACTTTACGAAATGGGATTTACCAATTTGATGGAAAAAATTTCATGCATTTTGGCCGAGAAGAAGGGCTCCGGGATTTGAATATCCGAGGTTTAATGACGGATGCAAATGGGAAAATATTGATTCTTCACCCCGGTGGCATTGACCAACTCGACCCCAGCTCCTATCGGCTTATTTATTTTGGTAAAGAAGTCGGCGTAGGAGATATAGATCCCAACTTGAATACATTTGCGGTAGACAAAAGGGGTGATATCTGGATCGGTGCGAATAAAAACGTAGTTAAGTATACCGCCCTATCAGAAACATTGAGTAACCAACCTACGACTATCCTCAAACAAGTGGCGGTCAACTTTGATCCCTTAATCTGTACTAGTCCAGCTTGTCTAACCTATAACCAGAACAACCTCATTTTTGAATACGTAGGTCTGTGGTATACCGACCCTGGAGCGGTGCGCTATCGCTATAAACTAGAAGGTTATAATCACGACTGGATTGTATCAAAGGACAATCAGGCCGTTTTTCCTAGTTTGCCACATGGCAAGTACACCTTCCTAGTTGCCGCTAGTGAAAACGGCGTCTTCAAGGATAGCCCAGTGGTAGCTTATAATTTCACCATCACTTCTCCTATCTGGAAGCAGCCTTGGTTTATTATTTTGGTCGCTTTATTAGTAGCCGGTCTAATTTATTGGTGGATTAGGGTAAGAGAGCAACGAATGCAGCGGGAAGCATCCTTGATCCGAGAAAAACTAGAAAGTCAGTTTGAAACACTGAAAAGTCAAATCAACCCGCACTTTCTATTCAATAATTTCAACACGCTCATTACTATTATCGAGGAAGACTCTACTTTGGCCGTAGAGTATGTCGAAAAGCTATCCGATTTTTACCGAAGTATTTTACAATATCGAGAGAAAGAACTGATCCCTCTTGAAGAAGAATTGAAGATTGTAGAGGATTACATTTTTTTACTACAAAAGCGGTACGGAACCAATCTAAATGCAGTCGTTGAATCTCCGTCATTGGATAGCGATTATGTTGTTCCATTAACCCTACAAATGCTGGTAGAAAATGCCGTGAAGCACAACGTAATTAGTAAACAAGATCCACTTAAGGTTCGCATTTTGCGGGAAGATTCCGGCTATATTACCATTTGCAATAACCTACAAAAGAAAATTGTATCCGAGCCATCCACCGGGTTTGGGTTAGAGAGTATCGTCAAACGTTATGGCTTGTTAAGCGATAAGAAAGTCC
>CAJXUM010000633.1 GCA_913060855.1 uncultured Lewinella sp.
CGAGATCAGCCTCGGTCTCGTGGGCTCGGAGATGTGTATAAGAGACAGATTGTATGTTGTAATTACCAACAGCTCCAAAGCTATGTACCGGACTCATATCCGCACTGTTGTTGCCATCTCCAAAGTTCCAGCTGTAAGTAGTTGCACCCGTACTATTGTTCTCAAGTGTCAGGCTTTCACCCACACAGACCAGAGGAGGCGCACTAAAAATCGGAACTGGACTCGGGTTGACAATAATTGTCTTTTCTACTCGGCTGACACAGCCCGTTTGCGAATCCTCCACGGTATAACCTATCAGATGTGTCCCCACACCAGCTACACTCGGATCAAAGGTACCCAGCTGCGCATCGGCAATCCCAGGTCCTGACCAGCTGCCTCCCGCCGGCGTGTTGCCGGTCAAAGAAAAAATGGCTTCATCTGCACAGATACTTTGATCAGGACCCGCTACTACATTAGGTGGGGCAATAACAGTAATAGAAAGAAAATCTTCAAAGGCACAGCTTCCTGCTCCGACCATATATCTCAACTGGAAAGTGCCCGGCCCGGCTGCCACAGGATCAAAGACACTCCCATTCAGGCCATTGTTTCCACCCGACCAAACCCCTCCCGCCGGATTGGCAAAAGGTCCTAAATCATAAGTTCCATCGAAGGTGCAAAGGTCTACATTAGGGCCAGCATCTACGCCCACCGGGTCAATCACACCAATGTTAGCCGTAACCACAGTCGTACAACCATTGCTATTCGACACGGTATATTCGATTTGATAATTACCGGGCCCACCAGCAATGATGGGATCAAAAAGACCCGCGTTGGCATCCACTACACCGGGCCCGCTCCAGCTACCTCCTGGGAAACTAGGAGTGGGTAGCGGTGTAGCACCAGGCGTATGACAGTAGGATGAATCACTGACAGCAACCAGCGGTGCTTCATTGACAATGATGCGCAAGGAATCTACCCCTTGGCAATTATTGCCGTCTGTTACGCTATAAACTAAATCAAAACTACCGGGTCCTGCCATCGCAGTAATAAATTGATCGCCATCCAATATATTAACATCCGAACTACTCCAGATACCATTGGCAGGACTTCCGGTAAGCAATTGATTAGGTTCATTACTGCATATTGTCAAATCAGGCCCTGCTGCCACGTTAGGAGAGGGAATGATGTTTATCGTAAAATTATCAGAGGAGTAACACGCACCGACACCATAGTTATAGGTTAATACATTAGCGCCCGCATTGGCCAAAGAGGGATCAAATAAGCCGCCTGCGCTCACGCCATTTCCCGACCAACTACCACCCATTGGGGTTACTTCCAACGGAAAAGGAGCCACAGATGCACACAAGGTCTGATCTGGCGGTAAAACCAATGTCGTCAATTCTTGCACGATGAACGTATCCGCCACGATGGCGCTACCACAACGGTTATTTGCGGCTACTTGCACGATATAGGTCCCGGCTGAATCATAGGCAATGCCGCTGGGAAAGGCCTGATCAGAATTGGGCGTCGAGGAACCCGGGAATTGCCAGGTATAGCTGGTAATGGGTAGCCCATTGTCAATATAATTGATAGACAGGCTATCAAAATTCAATAAGGCAGATGCACAAGAATCGGCTAGTGGTCCCAACTCAAGCGCAGGCGGTCCCGGCATCAGCAAAATGGTATCCCACTGGAGCGTGGCGCAAGGATTAGTAACACTCAAAAGTAATTCATAAGCGCCTCCTTCTTGGAATTGAATAACGGGACTAGGAGAATTTGCGTTAGTACTATCTGTGAAAATCCAGTCCAAGTCCGAATTGACCTGCCACTCAAAAGATAATCCTTCTCCCAAGGAGTTATTTTGGATCGGAATATCGATAGGTGCACAGCCTGCTCCGGTGAGAATTTCCGTTAGTACGGGAGAGATACTCACATCTGGTTCTTCAAATATGGTTATACTTTGAGAGAGTGTAAAGGTACCGCAGGCGAAACTGACTAGCGTCATTTCAATCGTATATACGCCGGGATTTAGAAACTCGATATCAACACTACCCGAATTGAAGAGGTTTCCGCTGATGATGTTCCAGTCCTCGCCTGAGGTGCCCGAAATTGTCCAACTAGGATTCAACACATCGATACAGGCGGAAGGGTTTCCGCTAACTACCTCATTGATATCCGTTGTATTATTATTGAAGGTGTAAATAGCACCTGCACAACTATTCGGCGGAGCAATCACTTCAAACATGGGATCTGGAGGACTACTTACTTCTATCGGTTCTATAGTTGCGGTAGAGGAATTACAAGGATTCGAAGCGACGATTTTTATATCAAAAGCATCATTGTAATTGCCTGTACTGGTCGTTTCTCCACACGAACTATCTTCGAAGGTATAGGTGAATACATCAGGTAGCGAATCTTGTACATAATAGGCGACTTCTTCGCCATTAATGAAAATGCTATATTCAGTACCAGGAGGATTACCCTCTGTATTGATAATCGGAAAATCTAAAGTAGCTGGTGCGCAGAGCCCCACGGTATTTCCAGGAATAACTAGCCCCACAGAGGGGTTCCCCCCATTATAAAAGGTATAAGTATTGGTGAAAACGCATCCATTATTATGACGGACGGTGAAAAAGATGGTATAATAACCATAGCCAGTATAATTATGCGATAGGGTAGTGGTATTAGAAAAAGTGGTATTGTCGTAGTTCTCTGATGGACTCCCATCTCCCCAATTAATGGTGTAACCCTCATTATCTGCATAGGAAGCGGAAGAGTTGAAAATACTCAATTCGAAAGCCGCAGAACCATTACAAGCCTTAATTTCACGATCTATTAGCGTGACAATGCCAGGTGGCACACCTATGGTGGCATCGGGCGTGGCGAGTACGGTTAAGGTATCGGTGGTACAAGCCGTTCCATCAGCAAATAAGGTGACTGGGTAGCGAACCTCTTGTGGCAAAATCGGAAACTGGTAGGAAATACTAGCCCCGTTTTCATCAGGTGTTCCATCGGCATCTAAATCCCAAGCATAATCGGTACCACCATCAGGCGTATCTACCGAAATGTCTACAGGAACTCCGGCACAGGGAGCCGTATCAGAAAAACTAAAAGAACATTGACTATAGGCACTATTGGAGAGAACCAATAGTAGGCATAAGGTTGAATATTGAATAGCTTTATTCATATCAGAGCGTTTGAAAGGTAGAGTAGGGATGTTTATGTAATGGACAAAGAATAAGTTCCGTATTTTGAAATAGAGATTTTGGTTCCAGACGAGGCATTTTTTGAAGTGATAGCCCAGCTACCTCCCGATCACTATCGGGTGAAAAAAATAACGAAGTATGGGATCAAAAGATCATAAGCAAAATCGTGAGGTTATTTTTTGATCATTACTTATCCTACATTATCAAAGAAGGTATTTAAAATAGCTAAGCTTTAAAAAAAGACTATGAAAAGAATTGTACTATTTACCATCGCACTACTCTCGATAGGACCGCTGTCCTTACATGCCCAACTTACGCTAACACCCAATCCGGTAATCATTGAGGATGTCGACATTACCAAAAGTGAAGTAATTGCTGCAGGTACTATCAAAAATGGTTTTGAAGAGGCAAAAGACTTGATTTGGACCCGTAAGATTACGATGTTGAGTGAGAATTGGACTACTGCTGTTTGTGACAAGAATACCTGCTACCTTACTACGACCGAGACGGCCGAGTTTAACCTTGCAGCAGGGGAGGAAAATACAATGAATGTCTATATCTATCCCGAGAATAATGAAGGGATGGCCATTATTGAAGTAATGGTCCAGGACAAAAGTGATGAGGATATATACGTGAAAGGCACCTATTATTTTAATGCTCAACCTAGCACTACCACTACCCTAAATACTGCTTCTATTAAGGTATATCCCAACCCCTCGAATGGCCTGTTCCAGGTTGCTAATGCGCCAGGGTTAGATCGCATTGAGGTTTTTTCTGCACTGGGACAACGTGTTAGTCAATTCCAAGCGCTAGGAGGTGATAGTTATGACTTAAGCCATTTAACGAACGGCACCTACTTACTACGCATGCTGAATGCCAATCGACAAACGATAGCCACGCAATTGATTCAAAAGAATTAATCTCATTACCTATAAACCTCCCGCCATTGCAGGTGTTTTTCACCTGCAATGGCCTTGGGGGCTTAAGTTGGGAGAGATGTTGGTGCCTGTCTAGCGCCAGATAGCGAAAACACACAACATCGGCGGGAGGCGACCATAAAACTGATGGCAATGGTGTTTTCCTCTAACCAAGTTCTATCTTTTAGAATAACCCGCCTTGATTCTCTGCTGGAAGTAGGCGGAAGGATTGGCGGTGATGATGACAAGCCCCATGTGCCTGGATCGCTGCTCGGTGAAACTTGGTAGGATATCCTTTGTTTTTCGGCCAGTCATAGTGAGGAAATGCTTTGGCTATTTCAGCCATATAATCATCACGATAGGTTTTAGCCAAGATCGATGCGGCTGCGATAGATAAGTATTTTCCATCCCCTTTCACGATACAATGAGCTGGAATTTCGCCATATGGACGGAATCTATTCCCATCGATTAAGAGTTGCTCCGGGACGATTTTTAGTTGATCAATGGCACGATGCATGGCCAGGAAAGAAGCATTTAGAATATTGATTTCATCAATTTCTGTAGGGCTTACCTGACCTACAGCCCATGCTATGGCGTTTTCTTCGACAATCTTCCTCGCTTCAAATCTTTTTCGTTCACTCAATTGTTTGGAGTCGTTTAAGAGCGGATGTTGGAAATCCTTGGGGAGGATAACCGCCTGTCTCTTATACACATCTCCGAGCCCACGAGACCGAGGCTGATCTCG
>CAJXUM010000634.1 GCA_913060855.1 uncultured Lewinella sp.
TACACTATCCTCTTCGTCGGCAGCGTCAGATGTGTATAAGAGACAGGTTTTACTCAACAATGACTTTTTGCTCAAATGTCCTGAGGTAGGACCTAAAGAATGGTGTAGATTGAATCCGAAAAAGGTGGTCGATCATTCTTTTTTAATCACTACCGCCCCAAAAATAAGGAACTTCATTTCGTATTATGAAAGACTCAGTGAAGCAGAACAAAAATTGCACCGCTACTATGAAGTTAGTTCTTCTGAAGGAGAGGAGATCGAAGATTTGTTAAAAGAGATATCAAAGCAGGAAATATTCGGCCAAACGCAAGTGCTGGATGACCCAATGTATACATTATTGGCGGATGAACCGTGGCATAATTACCAGTACTTTTTAAAGAAAATGGAAATACCCAATATGCGGGATGGAGGTGCGACTACTTTAATGCCAGCAAGCACTCTTCGTGCAAAAGGAAAACAACCAATAGTTGCGATTATCGACACAGGTATTAATTTTAATAATGCAGAGTTGGCGAAACAGTATGAGCCCGTCCCACAAAATGGAGGGGAGTATAAATATCCAGGATATAATGCTATTGTAAGAAACTTTCAAGACCATGAGGATCAGGATGGACATGGTACTTTCATTGCTGGTCTGCTTAGTTCAATTAAAAATGAAACGAAGGGACATGGTGTAGCTTATCAATTCAGAGTGCTCAATATAAAAGCCTTTTCTAAAGGTAAGAGTAGCACAGCTAGTATTTGTAATTCTATTTTTTTTGCCATCAAAAATGGCGCTAGTATAATCAATTGTAGCTGGGGACCTCCCTTTCACCGAAAGGAAGATGATGATGAAGTCCTTAAAGATTTTATAGATTTTGCCTATCAAGAAAAAGCCATCTGTGTTTGTGCAGCAGGCAATCAAGGTAATAATGTAAAAGGTTATTATCCAGCCTCTTCAGAAAAAGTCATAACAGTATCAGCAAGCAATAGAAATGATATTTTAATGGAGTTTTCTAATTTTGGGCTAGGAATTGATATTGTTGCACCAGGAGAGTCTATTTTGAGCTTGGATCAAAATGCAGAAGGCACTATCAAGAGTGGGACATCCTTTGCCGCAGCATTGATTTCAGGGTGCATTGTTATGATTTTAGGCTTTTTTCCACGTCTTAAGTATTCCCCCGATCATGAAAATCCTGCAATTTATTTTGAGGCTATCAAAAAATTACTTCAAGACTCGGCTGTCACTAAGATAAAATCTTATGAAGAACTCAATGAAGCTGCCAAATTATTAAATGTAACAAAATTACTTGCTGAAGCAAGAAAGAAGTCAGATCGCCTTATGCCAATAATACCTAAGCCTTAACATAACAAAGCCCACTCCAAAAATAAGGATGAGATTGATATGCTAATGACTGGATAAGATACCGCCTTTTCGCTGCGGCCAAAGCTTTATTTACTGTGAGCCCTTTGCTTAGTTGTTCATAAAATAGGTCAATAATTTTGCTGGTTGACTGATCATCTATTTCCCAAAGCGAAGCAATTACAGATTCGAGGCCTGCTAGTAGAAAAGCTCTACTCAAGCTATACATGCCTTCTCCTGCTTCGAAGGTCCCACTAGCAGTTTGGCAAGCGGCTAGTACGACTAAGCGAGCATCTAGGGGCTCATCCAAAAGTTGATAAGCAAAAATAGAGTCAAGTGGGTTGCCCGGAAAGTAGATAACATGATTTAGCCGATCCGAAGGGTCAGATCGTGCATGTAAAGCTAAGTGTAGTATATCGTAATGTTGTTTAATATCTTTCAGGAATTGCTGAAGATTGGCAGCTGTATCATAACGTAGCTGCATTTTATCTTTCGAAGATGAAAAGGCACGTTCTAGGGCTTTCAATTCGGATCCTGTTCCCGGGATGGCCTGACCATTTGCTTCGCTTCTCAATAAGCCCGCAATAGCTTCCCCTCCCTCCGAAAAAGCATAACCTAAAACAGAAGGAGCAGTGAATGGAGTAGAAAAGGAAGAACGATATAGCCAACTCTTCAATGAGAAGGCATAACTGACATCATGTGATTTGATTAGATAAGGAAAGTCAGCAAAGTTATTTCTATAGAGGTCTGTTGTATCGCTTATTAAAATTTCAAAAGGGAGTGTATACAAAGCTCCATCTGGAACAATAAGGAGAGAATTTGAGTCTTTTAAAAAAGAGGCAATGGGGGCGATTAGGTTTTCAAAAATAGTATAAGCTTTTGCCTTGAAATTTTTGACCTGTGATCGTTTAAAAGTGTTTTCATTTCCTGTAAGGTAATTACCTAACCAATTTACCTGTGCCACTAAACTGTCAGCTTTTTCGATCTGAGTAAAAACAACTGTATCAGACTGAATGAACAACAGATAATAGTAAGGCATTGCTTCAAGGTAGCTGAGGATTGCCAATGTATCCTGCTCTAATTTTTTCTGAAGAGTATCTAGCTTTATAAAACCTTGCCTTACTTTTAGCTGATAAAAAAGCGGATAGGAAGTGCTTAATTGGTGATTTAAACGGTCTTGTATTTCTAGTAATTCACTATAGGCCATCTTATCCTTTCCTTTTCCTGCTTGCTTGAGTTGTCGAATTTGTCTTTTTATCTTTTTTTTTTGAATTAAAAGACTATCAAGTGAGCTGTTAGCCGAGGTGTTGAGACGGAGGGCATACTCTTGAAAAAAAAGTATTGATTTCAACCTCTCCATGAAATGATTAGCCCATTCCAAAAGCTCAGTTTTGGGAGATAGTTGATGTAAAAGGTAACATACCCGAATAGCCGATTTATATATCTTTGTATTGTACATTTTGGTAGCTGATAGCCAGGCATCTTCATCAAAGGAGTCGATATTGGCATAGACCAGGGTATCTATAAACTGATACAATTGAAAGGCGCGATCGAGCACTTCTTTACCTCCTTGCTGTTGCTCAAACTTTAGCAAATAGTTATTTGCTAGAAAATGATAGCCTACATAGACATGAAGTTTAAGTGCATTGTCCTTATCAAAAAGATCCTCCCAATCCAACTCTGCTGGCGATTTCCCTAAGCGTACCGCAATCATCTCCCAAATAGCTCGTTCTGCCACTTCAAGTTGACCTAGTCGCTGATGGTTCGTTGCTATCCAAAAATAAGCTTCATCCACTAATGAAGATTCTTGACTGCTCCGTTTTTGGTAGCGATCTAAGAAAACTCGATACCATTGGATAGACTTTTTAGGTTGCTTGGTATGTGCATAGTACAGTCCCTTTATTTGAGCTGGGTCTACATATTGCCAATGTTCGGATGAATACTCCTTTTGAAAATTATCTAGCTGTTGAAATACATAGCTTGAGTCTTTTTTTCTGGCAAAATGAGCAGTTAAATTTTGTAAAGGAATTTGTCGAGTTAGGCTAGCTTGGTGAGAGGATTGCGATAATTGTTGAGCTGCAATCAGAATCTTTTCAGCGACTAATTGTTTGGATGCCTCCTTCCTCATAAAACGGCCTTTTAAACTCATACACCTGGCTAGCCAAATACTATCAATCTGATCTGTTTCACGCGCGGCAACAATAGCTAAGTCACAGAGGTTCTCCCCTGCCGCATGTGCTCTACGAATCCAACATGCATGCGCCTTAGTATAATATACGCTGGATGCATGGGGGTGCCATTCCGCTATTTTGGCATGTTGCTCATAGGCCTGGTCAGCGAAATGTAAAAAGGAATCTACTTGGAAAGTATTGTATTTGTAGATTAAAGCCAATTCGCTCAAGGCAAGCACTCGCCGACTTTGTGCCCAAGGAATATCCTTTCGATAATAGGACAAAGCTTTCTTTAAGGCCTTAATCCCTTTTGTTGCCTCTCGTTTCTTGGCATAATGCAGTCCTCTTCCCAGATAATAATCAGCAAGCTTAGCTTCAGTTAACTCTTTCCCTTTTAGGAGCGAATCTATTTTCTGTAGTAGAATATCAGTTCTTTCAAGCTGATCAAGTATCACAGTATTGAATAGCATTTGATTAAGCCCATAAATTTGTTCTTCTATTTGCAAATTATTGGATCGAAAGACGGATTGAAAAACCTCAGTCGACGTTTTATAAGCTCGATTCCATTGCAGCGAATCAGCCATCTTAAAAACCTGGGGTGTAAAATGTTGGAGAGGGCTATGACTCATTAGGGAGTCTTCCAAGTCTAATGTGGTATTTACTAGAGTTGTAACGTTGTCTTCATGAATTATAAACCAGTAACTAAGTGATAGTATGGTGATAGCTAATACTAATTTTACTGTTTTTTTCATTGTGTAGCTAAAGTAATGTGGGTTTATACTTTCAATAAATACAATGTAAGTTATAGAAAACATCTAGGAGTTTAGATTCCGTAAACTAGAGCATATTTAAAAACAAGCCATCGAACATGCAAAACATGAGTCATCGCGGATTTTCCCTCGCAAATGGAGGCGATACTACAACAAGCTGATTGTCAGCTGACAATCAGCTTGTTGCGCGTTTACTGCATGGTTAACCTGTAGCCCCCACGTGCAACAAAAACAAAACGCTTTATAACTGATAAGGAGTCGAATTAGCTATCACTTCAAAAATAAGGGATGACTCCTATTCTCCTTTCCCGCTAACCGTGACCCATCCATCCCAAAATACCTTTTGAGCATAAGATCATACTGTGAGGCACTATCAATAATAATCTCCTCTCTTTCACGATCTCTTCGCTGGATCAATTTATCGTTAAAAAGTGTAGTTCTTCCGTTAGAATGAGGGAGCGTACAGACTCGATTTTTGACAAAGTAAGAATCGGGTGAATACTGTTTCTGTCTCTTATACACATCTCCGAGCCCACGAGACCGAGGCTGATCTC
>CAJXUM010000635.1 GCA_913060855.1 uncultured Lewinella sp.
ATCTACACTATCCTCTTCGTCGGCAGCGTCAGATGTGTATAAGAGACAGTGTCGGTCCAGAATAGCGCGAAAATCACCATATGTATCTACTTTCCCGTCTGACTGAATCTTCTGTAGACTTTTTAGGGTATCTCCTAGGTGATTTTGATCCACATCACATAATGCAACGACTTCCACCTCTGGTAAGTTGGCAAACCATTTCATGTGTGAATTTCCCATTCCTCCCAAACCGATGTGCGCCACGCGTAGGCGGTCACTAGCCGGCACTTTGCCATATAAACCCGGCATAACCGCTATACTCGCTAATCCTAGGCTCGTATTTTTAAGAAAGGCTCTTCTGTTTTGATGCTTCATATGCTGCTTGTTTTTTATTACTTGTTTAAGTTGGACTACTAATTTAGATTACGCTGTTAAAATAGTGAATTATTAGAAAGCACACGATAATCAGCTAATGCTCTATATCAAAACTGATAAAAATCATAGGGACTAAACCTTCCATTGATGAAATTTGTGTACATTTTGGAAAAGTCCAACCATACGCTTAGAATAAAACCAATTAAAACCTATGCCTACAGACATTGAAATTGCACAGTCGATCGTACTCTCCAATATCAAGTACGTCGCTGCTCGCCTTGAGCTGGCCGAAAAAGATTTAATTCCATATGGTCGATATAAAGCAAAGCTTCCCTTGTCCCTCATACGCCCTGAAGCCATTGATAAATGTAAACTAATTCTCGTTTCTGCCATTTCTCCCACCCCAGCGGGCGAAGGAAAAACGACGACTTCGATTGGCCTAACGGAAGGGATGAATCAGATTGGAAAGAAGACAACAGTTGTCCTGCGGGAACCCTCACTCGGCCCCGTTTTCGGGATCAAGGGAGGAGCCACGGGTGGCGGCTATTCGCAGGTCTTACCCATGGAGGATATCAATTTGCATTTTACGGGAGATTTTGCCGCTATCGAGAAGGCACATAATCTACTGGCCGCTCTGATTGATAATAATTTACAAAATAAGAATAGTAGTCTCGGACTTGATCCTCGAACAGTAGTTTGGAAGAGAGTAATGGACATGAATGATCGCGCTCTTCGCCATGCCGTTATTGGTTTAGGCGGAACGAGCATGGGCGTTCCCCGAGAGACTGGCTTTGATATCACAGCAGCCTCCGAGATCATGGCCATTCTTTGCCTGACGGATAATCTTAAGGATTTGAAGGAACGGCTTGGAAATATTTTTGTTGGTTTTACCTTTGATAAAAAGCCGATTTATGCGCGCGACCTCAAGGCGCAAGGTGCCATGGCTGCCCTAATGAAAGACGCCATTATGCCCAATCTGGTGCAAACAGGAGAAAAAAATCCTGCCATCATTCACGGCGGGCCATTTGCTAATATTGCACAGGGCACCAACTCAGTCATCGCTACCCGAATGGGAATGTCCCTATCAGATTATGTGGTAACAGAGGCCGGCTTTGGCTTCGACCTAGGCGCTGAGAAGTTTTTTGATATCAAGTGCCAATCCGCTGGTTTATCACCCAATGCTGTCGTACTCGTCGCAACGGTTCGTGCACTAAAATACCATGGAGGTGTCTCGCTCAAGGAGCTTACGGAACCCAATGCAGCTGCTGTAACTGCAGGTCTACCCAACCTTGAAAAACATCTCGAAAATATAGGACGCTTCGGTGTACCTGCCGTGATTGCCATCAACAAATTCCACACGGACACGCCAGAAGAAATCCAAGCAATAAAAGATGGGCTAGCCAATAGTAATATCAAAGTGGTGGAGTGTGATGCCTGGGAACATGGCGGATCAGGTGCCATTGACCTGGCAAAAGCGGTAGTAGAAATTGTAGATGAAGGTTCGAGTAATTTCAAACCGCTTTACGATTGGAAGTGGTCTGTCGAAAAGAAGATTGAAACAGTAGCTACCCAAATTTATGGCGCAGCGGCGATTGACTACACTAGTCGTGCAAAAGCTGATTTGCGCAAGATCAAGCAACTCGGGCTGGAGCATTTACCGATTTGCATTGCCAAAACCCAGAAATCATTGTCGGATAATCCTAAGTTACTAGG
This sequence comes from uncultured Lewinella sp., assembly GCA_913060855.1. Lineage (GTDB taxonomy): Bacteria > Bacteroidota > Bacteroidia > Chitinophagales > Saprospiraceae > DT-111. Next base: position 2,068 of record CAJXUM010000635.1, read on the forward strand.
TCGACCTAAGGACTTTATTGTTACCGTCAGAGAAATCGAGATCGCGGCTGGCGCTGGCTTCCTGGTACCCATCACTGGAAATATCATGCGAATGCCGGGACTCCCCAATAGCCCGTCGGCGGAACGGATCGATATTGATGAGGACGGGAATATTTCAGGTTTGTTTTAAGGGGTGAATGGGTGAAAAGTGAAGTGGTGAAAAGGTAGTGAAGTGGTGAAATCGGGAATTATGCTAGTTCTCATGCCCAATTTCACCTCTTCACCACTTCACTTTTTTCATTTCTTCGCCATTTCACCTACTTCATTCCTAGCGCATCCAAGCCCTGTTCAAAAACTACATCTACGGGGATACCAGCGGAAGATAGTCGATCGAGATCTTCCTGCAATTGTGGGCCAATACCTGCCTTTTCTGCTACCAATTGCCCTACCCCATCATAATCGCCATCTCCTTGCAGGGTCAGGATTTTACTGGATAATGCGGCCATTGCTTCTTCTAATTTCTCAAAATCAACACGATAAGTGCCATTTTCTTCATTGCGTTTGAAAGCACCATAGTCCTGAAAGAAATTAAATCGAATCATATTGGCTTTTCCATGTGCACTAGAAGCACCAAAGCGGACAGAACGGAAAATGCCTGCCATAAAGGTGACGTAAAAGTCCTTTAAATCGCCGGTAATCTCTCCTTTTTCATGCAATTGCTTGATCATATAAAGCCCTAAAACATCAGCCTTGCCTTCTTCTAAGGCTGAGGCATGCTCTTTCAGGGCTTCACGAACGGTACCTTTGCCGTCGATTGTATTTTTGATACCCAAACCGTGCGCCACCTCATGAAACATGGTGTTGCTGAAAAAGGCATCAAAAGTAATATGTGAACGTTGATCTTCGGTGATTAATAAATCAGCGATAGGATCCAATATTTTATCAAATTTGGCGCGCATGGCGTTCTTCAGCTGTAAGCGGCGCGTACCTTTCTTCAATTGTACTTCTTCATCATTGGGTAGGTTAATAGCAATGGTCTTGCTCCCCGCATTACAATCTCCTGCATAGTAGATCACATCGTAAGCATTGAGTTCAGCATCCGAGCCGGGCTTCTCCTGCTTATAGGCAGCTGGTACTGGCAAGCCTTTTTGTAAGTCGGGTAGGACATCCGCATACTTGGCCAAACGCTCACTCCACGCCATATCCTTAATTAAAACATAGCACTCATGCGCTGCTTTGTAACCATACAACTGATCCTCATACGTCTCGATCGGGCCAATCACCACGTCGATTTGATTGTCTTTCATATCCATCCAGGCAAAGTCGCTTTCCTGGTATTCGTCCGTCTCAAAAGCAGTGGCACGCAAGCTTAGGTACTTTTTCAAGGCTGGATTTTCGGCCAGTTCAGCCGCTTGTCGCAGTAAATTAGCCGCTTTCTCCACTTCCTCTTTGAACATCTCACGATAAGGAATGGCTTCAATCTCACCCGATTCATTGCGCCGTAAGAAAGTGTACAAACTGCTTTTCCCTTCTAATTCCAGCGCTTCAAATTCGCCTTTAGTCATATCGGTTGGATAAAAATTGGCTCCTTCTGGTTTAGGCCCGTAGCTTTCCATAAAGGGCTCATTCCCATCCAGTCGATCCCAGGGACCATAATTTATACTCGCAAATTCTCGAAACTTTGCATCCGAAATACTCTCCAATAATTGATTCTTGCTCCCATAGGCCTCAAACCAAAACAACTGATCCATGACTTTTCCCGCCTCAATGAGGATGGGAATCATTTGTTGTTGTTTCTCACTAAGTGCATTGAGGTCAGCGGTCAATTTAACGCTAGTGTATTTCGCCAAGTCAGCATCAATACCAGTCAGGGAAGTGACTTGTTCAGCCCCGTCATTAGTGCTTGAGTCGCCAGCTTCTTTCTCCGCTGCATCTCCTGCACAAGCCCCAAAAAACAGGCTCAGGGCTAGCAATAGAAATATATTTTTTATAGCCATTATGATGGTGTTTTTGATTAGGTAATTCTTGAACAATAGGTAACTGATTTACTTATGCTTGTCAAACCAAGCTAAAATATAGGCTACTTTATTGATCAAATTACTAGGCTTGCTGGCGATACCATGTCCTGAATTTTGGATTCTTACCATAGCCGTTTCTACTTTATTCAGCTTTAGTGCTGCATAATATTGCTCCGTTTCTGACATCGGTGTCCGATAGTCTTGCTCCCCGGTCAATAGCATCGTCGGTGTTTTCACCTTACCGGCCAGAGACAATGGCGACCGCTTGTAGTAATTCTCTTGTTCTTCCCATGGCAAACCAGGAAACCAATATTTATAGAAAAAAGCGGGATTATCTGCATGTAATACAAAGCTGGTCCAGTTGATCACCGGCTTAGCCACAACTGCTGCCCGGAATCGATCGGTATTTCCGACAATCCAAGCCGTCAAAACACCACCGCCACTACCACCGGTAACATACAACTGGTCTTCATCGATGTATCCCTTTTTGATCACCTCGTCCACACCAGAGATCAAATCATCATAGTCCTGACCAGGATAATTGTGGTGAATCAGGTTACCAAAATCAGCACCGTAGCTCGTACTACCTCGAGGATTGGTATATAGCACTACATAACCAGCTGCTGCATACAATTGCACTTCGGCAGAATATCGCCAACCGTAATTGGAAAAAGGACCACCGTGAATTTCTAGTAGTAACGGATATTTTTTAGTGGGGTCAAAATTAGGCGGCTTACAAATCCAACCCTGCACCTTTTGCTGATCAAAAGA
>CAJXUM010000636.1 GCA_913060855.1 uncultured Lewinella sp.
GGGCTCGGAGATGTGTATAAGAGACAGGTTTTGGATAAGATCAATGCCTTTTTCGAGAAGGACTTCGCGGCCTACCAGAAGGAGGTGGAAGCGGTTCAGTTTTCCTTGTTCAAGGATCGAGAGCCGGTGAAAATGGAATAGCTATTTATCTCAGGGGGTGAATTACTCACCCCCTGAGATAAATCCCAAGCGTATCACTCACCCCCTGAGATAAATCACCCCCCTTTCTTCCGCAAGTTAAGCACCACCCAACCCAGAAAAGTCAGCCCCGCCGCTACCAAAATAGGAAGGCTACTATCAATCGAATTGATGTAACCAGCAATTAAAGGAGGGAGCATTTGACCCAGTGAATTCATCGATTGATTAATACCCAAAATCTCACCTTGCCGCTCCGGCCCCGCTTGGGAAGAAATCAGAGAAATTAGATTAGGAGAAGTCGTACCTTGAAAAATAGCGACGAAAGGATTCAGTAGGTAAAACCAAACCGCCTCCGAAGGAACCAATAATACCAGTAGTGATACACTAAGTCCTAAAATAGTGAACCGCAAGAGCTTTTCAGACTTAAATCGGCTCGATAACCTCCGCACAATCACTCCTTGCGTAAAGGCCAGCCATAGTCCAATCCAACCATACAAAAGGCCAATATTCTTTTCGGAATAACTAAATTCTTGGATGAGATATACTGAGAAGAATTGCGTAAAAAAGGAGAAGCCCAAGGATAGTAATAGCACGACTATAAAGATGGATCGTAAGTTAGGGACTCTGAATGAGGCGGCAATATTTTGAAACCCTTTGAATAAGGATAATTTGGAATGCCGTGATTCCTTGAGTGTCTCTGGGAAGATAAACTGCACAAAGATGATATTCAAAAAGGTCAGGATAGCCGTGAACCAAAAAGGAGTGGCATGATTAAACCAACTTAACACACTTTCATCCGCCAATACTCCCCCAATTGTTGGTCCCAAAATAAAGCCTAAACCAAAAGCCATTCCCACCAAACCAAAATTCTTAGTCTTAGATTCCGCGTCGCTAATGTCTGCTATGGACGACAAGATGATGGCGATATTTCCACCCATGAACCCCGGAATCATGCGGCTAATGAATAATAAAACGAGATTCTGATTCAAGATCGCCCAGGCAAACAGTAAGTATCCGAGCAAAGTCCCAATGAGGGATAGCATCAGTATGGGCTTACGACCGTAGCGATCGGATATTGTACCGAGTAAAGGTGCACCAAAAAATTGCATAAAAGGGAAACAGGCAATCAATAAACCATACATCACTGAGCGGTACGTATTGCTTACCTCAAAGGCAAATAGGCTAGTCTCTGGATCAAAAAATATGACGGGAATCACGGGTATGATGATCCCAACGCCCAACATATCTATAAATACAGTCAGAAATATGATCAGTAGCGGCGACTTAGCCGCTGGTTTGCTGCGGGCCATTTTTCAAATTTTGCGCAAGATAATTCTTTTGCTGTTTTACTTCCGTATTAATTAATTGCCTAGACTGTTTAGTCTTTGTCGGTTAAATTTGTACCTACAACAAACCTTATTAACATGAGAAAGACAAATAAGTTATCTCGCCGAGAATGGATGCAATTATCCGTAGCTTTAGGGGCCGGAGCGATCTTGCCTAATGCCTTAAGCGCCAATCCTATGAATGAGCCATCTGATATTTTACAAAGAGCAATCCCGGGCACCAAGGAGTTGTTGCCCATCATCGGAATGGGGACCTGGCAGACCTTCGATATCGGAGAAGGAAAAGAAGACAGAAACAAGATGAAAAGCATATTAAGTGCTTTTTATAATCGGGGAGGGCGAGTCTTAGATTCTTCGCCAATGTATGGGCGTTCTGAGGACGTACTGGGTGATCTCACCGCTGATCTGAAGCTACTCGGTAAATTTTTCATGGCTACAAAGGTCTGGACCAGTGGCGCTTCACAAGGCATCCAACAAATGAATTCCTCAATGAGTAAGATGCGCACGCAGCCGATGGATCTGATGCAAGTGCATAATCTTGTCGATGTAAAGACGCATCTACGTACCCTCCAGGAGTGGAAAGCAAAAGGAAAGATCAGGTATATCGGCTTGACGCATTATGTAGTGAGTGCACATGACGATCTAGAACGATTGATTCGCTCAGAAGAGATTGATTTTATCCAGGTTAACTTCTCCATCCAAACCCGTAATGCAGAGAAAAGTCTATTGCCCCTAGCCCAAGAACATGGCGTCGGAGTCTTAATTAATCGGCCATATGAAGGGGGGAGTCTATTTCGACGTGTGAAGGGGAAGGAATTACCAGCATGGGCCAAAGAATGGGATATAGCCAGTTGGGGACAGTTCTTTTTAAAGTACATTGTGTCCAATCCTGCCGTAACTTGCGCCATTCCTGCTACCTCAAAGTTGCACCACCTCGAAGATAATATGGGCGCTGCTTTTGGTCGTTTGCCAGATGAAAAGACCCGCAAGAAAATGGTGGCATATTTTGAAGCCTAATTATACTTTTTTCCGATAGGCCGAAGGCGTGATCCCTTTTCTACGTTTGAAGTTCTGATTGAAAACGGAAAGGGAATTAAAACCTGCATCAAAGGCAATGCCTGCGATTGAATAGTGGGCATAATTCACGTCATCCAGTAATCGACAGGCATACTCAATCCGATGCTGATTGAGCAAAGAAGTGAAGTTGGTATGCAGATGTTGGTTCAGTATCCAAGAGATAACATGAGAAGGAATATCAAGCGACTCGGAGAGCTGTTTAATCGTATATCCTCCCTGTAAATAAGGTTTCTCAGCCTGTATATAGGTCGTTATTTTCTTCTTGTAAAGTTGGATGGTTTTAGCGGGGATCTCGATATTTTGATATTTCTGAGCGACTGCTTGCTGCTTGGGCAAAGTCAACAAATCGTAACTTCTCCAGGCCGAAATACTGAGGGGGAATAAAGCTAAGGCATAAACAACGGGTGCTTTAGAATAGGGGAGGAGCCCCCCAAAGTAGTTGGCTGCATACACCAAGAAGAAACTTCCCATCATAAACACGAGACTGTAGAACCATCTTTTTTGACTCCCAGATAGAACAACCTCCTGCTGGCTGAACGGTTTTAGGAGAACAAGTGCATATAACCAATAGACGATAGATGAAATCAGTAGCATATGATAGCCTCCACGATACCAAAATGCTTCCAAACTCCAGTTTTGCATCCCCAAAAGGATAACTAGTGAAGGGATAAAATGGAGATTCCAGGTCCAGGTATAAGTTTTCGACGGAATGGCGGTTCGGATATATTGAACCAGCAGTGGACCCGCAGCTAAATGGGCCGCAAAACCGATATTTATCCAAAACAAAGGCATGTGATCCCCCGCATATACATACCAGGCCGATTTAAATAAGCGCAGCCCCACCAAAAACATTAATGCCGCAAATAATCGATGCGAAAAGGTATTCCCTTTTTTTAATAGGAGGAAGGAAAGGCTGAGCAGCACGCACTGTAGGCCGCCAGTGAGTGAGATGGCTAATGTCCAGAATTCTTGGGTCAAGATCATTTCAATCCGGTTGGATATGGAGGTAAGATAAGGGCTTTACCGCAGTACCTACACTGATTCTGTTGGATTTTATTGTCTAGCTCATAGGTTTTAAGACTAGTTAAGACTCACATATAATTTGCGGAATGGCGTTTTAATACAGACACTTAATTGTAAGCTTTGAAAACTAAAACGCTTTTAATATGAAAATGCTCACTGCAAAAATGACGCTTTTGGCCTTACTGTTTCCTTTGGCGCTCTTCTCACAATCTATTGGCCTGAAGTTGGGCGGAAATGTTTCCATTATGGCCAATAATTTGGGTCCCGAGGGCGGAAGTATGTTTGCTGAAAAAACCAATTGGCATGCTGGCCTTTGGGGGAAGATACCGATTGGCTCCAATTGGGGCATCCAGCCAGAACTACAGTACATTCGTAAGGGAGCAAAAAATGTACCCGATGACACGCAAAACCTGGTGAATGAAGTACATTTTAATTTCGATTATGTTGAACTACCTTTCCTAGCTTATGTCGAAACGGGCCCTTTGAGTTTTCAACTGGGAGCTGCCGTCGGCACGGCGATTGACCACCATTTCTACGATAAAACAAACGATGAAAAAATTGCAAGCGAATTGCTCCAAGAGATCTGGGACCCGGCTTTTGATTTTAGTCTACTTGGTGGGGTCGCCTTGGAATGGAATAAGTTTCGTTTTGCACTCCGGTATCAGTACGGACTTGTGGCTACTTTAAAAAATATCAGGCTGACTGATGCAAACGGGGAAATTACTGATGCTCAAGGCGGAGCACAGCATCGAAATCTACTGGTAAGTGTAGGATATACATTGTGGGAGAAGTAGTAGTAGGGAAAGGCAGCCCAGGCCAGGCCGTCCATGTATTTCTTCACATTTGGCTAAGAAGAAAACAGGACAAGCCTGGCTTGAGTTCTAGCAGCAGAAGCCTAGATTGCTTCCTTAGGACTTTACAAAAAGTAAATAGGAAGCACTACAGGGCTGCGAATGCATAATAACATTGAACAAAAGTGCCAACAATGGTAAAAACAACAACCTAGGATCAAAAATCTTTTAATTCGTGGTTCTATTCGATCTATATTCCGAAACCGGAAAGGCCGAGTGATAGTAGCTATGCATAAGGACTAGTACTTTGGGATTACCCAAGTTACTACGACTTTAATAGCATTATTACTACGTGGTGGTGGTCAGTATTCAGTAAGTTGTTTCAATCCTTGTTATAAAAGGGACATCAAGTTCAGCCTCTTTTCAATTTTATACCTGTCTCTTATACACATCTCCGA
>CAJXUM010000637.1 GCA_913060855.1 uncultured Lewinella sp.
CTATCCTCTTCGTCGGCAGCGTCAGATGTGTATAAGAGACAGACCCAAGGATACCCCTGAGCAAGTACAAGACATCCGGGAAGAACTGGAAGCCCGTTACCATGATTATGAATTATATGGTGAACCCTCCATTCCTTTCTCGACTGTTGAGCGAGAAGCCTTTACCGCTGATTTAGTATTACCCCAGACTTATGCTGGCTGGTTGGAGTACCTGGAAAAACAGCTGGTATTTCCTTTTCGGGCGAAAGTTGTAGAAGGAAGCCGTTATATTGGTCAGCAGCTGGATATTCTTGCCCTTGATAATTACGAAGATCTATATGGAATTCTTTCCATAGTTAAATGGATAGATGGCGATGGTGGGAATTTTCTGCTTTGCGATTTAGAGGCAATCGATAAAGATTCTGCTAATTATCATATCCTGCGAAAGTACGTGGTTTGGTTTGCGAACCAGTAGTGATAAAAAGAGTCGGTCATAGTTGTGAAGTACGGAGATTTCATCAAAATAACAGGAAGCAGTATCCGAGATATTCAAATCTATGGTCAAGGAATTGACGATGGAGATTAGAGAAGATGATCAAGACCCATGGATAGATGATCAAGAAACTATGCGTTTACTTCGTATTTCTTCCAAGACGACCTTTCAGAAATATCGCGATACTGGCAAAATAGATTTCAGACGTTTAAGTGCAAATTCTAATGAAAGTGATTAGCGAAATATCAATTTAGTCGAGATTTATGAAGGTGTACTTTCTCATCAAACTGAACGAACATAGAGTACTCCATTATCTTTCCCAACACTCAAATCCAAAATAACCCAAACTATTCTATCTTTGCCGCTCAACTCACAGGATATGTTAGAAGCAAATCTGGAAAACCTCAAAAAAGGATTTCCTGCGATTTCAAAAAGTATTGGTCAGTATCTGGCAGAAGGAGGAGCCTACTGTTTGGAAATGAACGGACATGCTAGTGGCGTTGTTCTCTTGGTTGAAGGCGACTTTAATGAACCAATGAAGCTTTTTTGGCAAGATGAAGTGAATGACCAGGTAAAAAGAGCCTGGAATGAAAGTCAAGAAGCTACAGAATATGGTGCTACGGCCATTGCTCTGATGATCTTGCAGCAATTGACCGAATACACAGTGATCGAAAGGTCTTTTACAGGCACTGGCTTTGATTATTGGTTAGGTACTGGTGAATAGGATGAAAATTTGCTACCTTTTGTACAGCGGAAAGCCAGACTGGAAATTTCTGGTATCTGGAAAGCATCAGCCAACAATACGATTGATGCGCGAGTCCAGCTAAAGCGAAAGCAATTGGAGCAATCTGCCGCTACTCTTTTACCTGGACTGATTATTGTTGTCGAATTTGGTACACCAACCGCAAAATTTATGATCAAATGAATATTGTAACAGTTCTTCATAACAAGGCGATGGAATTTGCAGATGAGGCATTACTAGCTAAAATGGAAGGTAATAAACAGGTTTCTACTGCGCTTTTTGAGAAAGCGTTCGATCTAGAGAAAGAAGCGGCTAATTCAGTTGGTGAAGATCAACAGAATCAGGATTCCAGGTATATCCTGATCCGCAGTGCGGCCGCCTTAGCAATGAATTGTGGCAAATATTATGAAGCCAAAACATTAATCACGCTAGGCTTATCAGGAAATCCTCCAGCTTTTATCGTTGGAGAATTAAAAGCCTTGGAAGAAAAATTACCACAGGAAACTACTCCTAAAGTAAGTTACCTGGAAGTTGTCGGGGTGATCATCTACGCCAATGCCGACAAAAGTGAAATCAAGCTCCAGGATTTGAAGAATAAAGAATTGTATACCATCACCGTGCCTAGTCACCTGATCAATGACATTGTCAAATCCTATTGGGCTGATGTGGTGCAAGTACGAGCGCAAAAAGTGTCTACTGGGTCCATTGTTTTAGATCATATTACTAAGGCTGCTTAGGTCGGAGTCTTTAATTCTAACGGAGAAACACAATGGTTTATACCTTTGATAATCAAAGTATTGAAGAAATAAATCCCGTCCGGACCGCCAACACAAAAGCCACAATTTACTCTAAGCAGCAGCGGTTTCTCATGTAGACTGTTTCCGTATTTCTAAGCCTTGTTTTATAGCTCAAAAAATCCCGAAAATGGGAAATAGGAAGTCGGAAATGAGAACGCAGGCCATGAAAATGCCTATTCCGCCCTGTCTGTTCTGGCGAACGCCAGGCAGGCTTCCGAATTCGCACTTCCGCCTTCACATGAGAAACTGCTGTCTAAGCAGTATTTTGTGGCTTTTTTCGTTAATAACCAGGTGCTTATGCTCCGTCTTTTGCCGCTTCTTCCTGCCCTAGTTAACCTGTTTTTTTCTTATATTGTTCTGTAGGCCACTCCTAAGCAGCAACCGTTGAAAACAGAAAATTTAATTTTGAGTTTCAAATTTATCTAGCATTATATTTCCTAGATGTTTATGAGGTCTTTCATAGTGGTAAACTTAGGACCCATTTTGTATCCCTTCATTTAACGTTTCCATTTCGGTAAACCAGGACAGATTCAAGCCTTCTGCTCGCAAGGTCTTATTGAGGCGCGGAATCTCAGCCTCCAATTCCTTTAGTCAAAGTTTGGACTCATCTTGATGAGCTACGGCTTCTTTCTTCGATTTGTAAAAGGTAGCTGGACTGAAATAAACCGCCAAAGACAAAAGCATCAATTTTTAACAACAACCTCCCCAAGCCACATTAAATCAATACCCAGGATTCTGCAAAATGATATCAGCCCCTTGGAGATCAATTTCTGTTTGTGGAATAGGTAAATATTCATTCTTTCCAGCGGTAAAACGAGCACCGGCAAAGGGGGGGGTAATGAACTGATCTTCATATTCTAAATAGAAATTCAGGGTTGCTTCGGCGATGCCCCAGCGGATGAGATCGTAGAATCGGTGGCCTTCCATCGCCAGCTCCAGTTTTCGCTCGAAACGAACGGCTAACCTTGCCTGAGATTGGTCCTGAAATGGAGGATAGAGATCAATGACATAATTCGCATCGGTGTCAATCAGGTTTGAATTTTTGGCCCTTGAACGGACGCGATTGATATAATCCCTGGCTTTTTCCAAATCATTCAGTTCAATTTCGGCTTCAGCAGCCATTAAAAGAACATCTGCAAATCGAATGATCGTGTAGTTAACAGCGGTAAATCCCGGGGTCCAGGAACTGAGGTCATTCTCGATGCCAATTCCCGACCGGAAGTAACTGAATTTTTTGGGAGAGTAAGGGCCCGCATAAGCTTGATCCCTGATCCAATTTTTGCCGGGATGCAACCCCCAATCCAGATAGGGTATTCCTCTCCTGCCAATCGAATGATCCAATCTGGGATCCAAGTTGCCTTTATCCATAATAAATTCCTCATCGCTGCTAACACTTAAGTCATTAATCAAATGATGTTGAGGAAGGTTATAGGTTTCGTCCAATAGGGGTAAGCCCTCAACATTGGTGCGAAAAGAATTTGCCAATTCTAAACTTGGCTGGAAAAAACCACAACAACCGCCCGGACCGTCTGACCCTGATAGGGGGAAATTCAATACCATGCCAAGGTTGGCATTCACAACAGACCCCGTTGATACGGCAGCCTGGGTAGCAAACAAGGATTCCCGGCTGTTGTCTTGAATAGAGTGAAAGGCATCCGGGTAATTGGGCAAAAGGCCTAGCTTTTCACCGCTCGTCGTAACCCCATTTGAGATCACTTGATCAAAGACGGCTTTAGCCGATGAAAAATTATTTTGGTACAAGTAGGCTTTAGCCAGATAGGCCCCTGCCGCCCATTTATTGGCCCGCCCTAATTGGGCTTGGGTTTCAGGTAGTTGTTCGTAGGCAAATTGAAAATCAGCTTCGATAAAGGGCCATAAGTCTTTGTCATTTCTTACAGGCGTTACTTCATCCCAGTATTCATCCACATAAGGTGTGTTGTTAAATATTTTCTTTAGTTCAAAATAATAGTGTGCTCTCAAAAACCTGGCTTCCGCCTCGATTCTGATTTTATCAGCTGACGTTACTTTCTCTTCTGCATTTTGCAATAAGCGTAAGGTTGTATTGGCACGTGCCACTCCTTCGTAAAGGCTTCGATATTTTTGTAATATGGCAGGGTTGTTGGATTGGGCGTTAAAAGCCTGTATCTCGTTGACTATTGATTGATCCCCTGCGGAACTGCCTTTATTGGCATCGCCCCCCATAATGGATCCCCAAAGCCAATTACTGCCATCACCGTAAAAACCGTTTCTTCCTAGCAGCATGCTGTAGGTACCAATCAAGGCCCCTTCTATTCCTTCTTTGGATGACAATTCATTAAAACTCAGAGAACTTGTAGGGGCTACCTCTAAGAAATTATCCTGGCAATTGAATTGAAACAATAGAACGGCCAAAAGAAGTATTGCTTTAATAGGATTCTTCATTTTATCAAATTTAAAAACTAAGATTCATGCCAAATGATAAATTTCGAGTCATCGGAAAATTGCTTCTGTCAATACCAAAATTGGTATCCGTAGCGCCACCTACCGATGGGTCTAAGCCGGAATATCCAGTAATGGTAATTGCATTGTTGATGGAAACAAACAGGCGTGCACTTTCCAATTTCCACTGATACCGTATGGAGGCCGGCAGCAGGTAGGATAAAGTGATATTTTGCAAGCGAAAATATGATCCGTCTTCAACATAATAGGAAAGCGATTGGGTGTTGGTACTGAAATTAGAAGTGTTTTCATAAATGGGAATGCTCGTATTGGGGTTGTCCGGTGTCCAGGAATCCCTAATGCTGTCTCTTATACACATCTGACGCTGCCGACGAAGAGGATAG
>CAJXUM010000638.1 GCA_913060855.1 uncultured Lewinella sp.
TCTACACTATCCTCTTCGTCGGCAGCGTCAGATGTGTATAAGAGACAGGAAGATCCTTGGGAAATGAATAATTTATACAGGCAGGAGGAATACAAAAAAGTTGTATCAGAATTGGAAGAACAAATGCAAGAAGCGCTTCGCGAAGCAGGAGATGAGGTCATCTTAAAGGCACAAGACTGGGCTGTAGCAGAAATCCCCAAATGGATAGATAAAGTGAGTCAAGAAACCATTGACTGGCTTCGGGACCTAGCTGAACGAGAACGCAACTTACGAGGCTTTTAAGGCTCTAATTTCCCAGGTAAAGAGCTCTTCCGTAACTAAAGGTCAAATGCTTGCTTGGACGACGGCTAAAAGTCAGAAGCCCCTCCTGAGTAGTCTCTTCTCTAGCTTCTGCCTTCTAAATGTCTAGTAGTATAATCCTCATCCTGAAAAATATTGTATAGCATGAAAACCTATTTTTTGGCCACGGTGATGGCCTTCATTTGCCTTTCTTTTAGTCTATCAGAGGGACGATTTACGAATAAAGAGGAGCACCCTAACGTACTATTCATCGCTATCGATGATATGAATGATTGGGCAGGCTTCCTACATACCCATCCACAGGTACAGACGCCGCATATGGATGCCCTCGCTCGAGCAGGCATTTCCTTTTCCAATGCACATTGCCCCGCGCCCATTTGCGGTCCTTCTCGCACCGCCATCCTCAGCGGCCTTTGGCCGACATCAAGCGGTATCTATTCCAATGCGGCCCATTATCGAAAACAACTGCCCCACTTGGTGAGCCTGCCTGAGCATTTTCGTCAAAACGGATATCAGGTGCTGGGCGTTGGGAAAATATTTCATGGAGGGGTGGCTAAAATGCCAGAAGGCGCTTTTGATGAGTATGGGGGGAGAGGAGGATCAGCCGCACCCTTCATGAGTAAAGACCTGAGTATTCCCGCACAAACTCCCTTTCATTATGTTGTCAAACAAGGAAAGGAATTTAGCTTGCCACTCAATGGTATTCCCGCTGACCGCCATTGGAATAAAGCACATACTTTCGATTGGGGAGCGGTAGATTTACCGGATAGCTTATTTGCGGATACTCGCTCGGCCAATTGGGCGATTGACAAGCTACAGCAAAAACAAGACCAACCTTTTTTCCTGGCGGTGGGCTTTGAACGGCCCCATCAACCCCTATTCAACCCCAAGCGTTTTCACGATAAATACCCCTTGGAGTCGGTGGTACTGCCTCCAACAATTGCACAGGACTTGGCTGATGTGCCCCGCTCAGGACAGGATTATGCCCTAGTGGCCGGCACTTCAGGTTTGCACAAGAGTGTAGCTCAATATGGGGAATGGGAACATGCCGTGTCCTCCTATCTCGCCGCTATTTCTTATGTAGATGAATTGGTAGGAAATATCATGAACGCGCTGAAAGACAGCGAATTTGCTGACAACACCCTGGTGGTCCTATGGTCCGATCACGGCTGGCATTTGGGCGAGAAAGAACATTGGGGCAAAGCAACGGGCTGGCTGCGATCCACCCGCGTCCCTTTACTCATTATTCCACCCAAAAATGCCAAGCTTACTGGTTTTGAACCGAATCAAACCAGTGAGCGGATGGTCAATCTCATAGACCTTGCGCCGACAATAGCTGATATCACTAAGGTACCGAAGCGGGAAACATGGGAGGGAAATAGCCTACTGCCCTTACTCAAGAACCCCAAGCTGGAATGGCAAACTTATACGCATACCACTTTTGGCTTGGGCAACCACACGGTCACCACCGACCGCTGGCAATACATCCATTATTTTGATGGCACCTCCGAATTGTATGACATTCAACGCGACCCGCATGAATTCGTCAATTTAACGCAGAAACCGAAGTACAAAAAGATAAAAACGGAACTGCACCAGCACCTGCCCGAAGAACCCCAATGGAAACACTTTGTGCGCTACCACAATTTTAAAGCCGTTGTTCCTAGCGATGGCAGCTCAACTCGACTGTACAACCTGGCCTATCAAAACCAGGTCAATGAACAAACCGATGTGGCGGCGGATTATCCGGATGTGGTACGAAAAATAGAGGACTGGCTATCAAAAGAAAAACCAGTTTCAAAATACTTGTCCTTAGCAGATTGAAGCGAAAGTAAGTTATTTTGGGATCCATGCCCCTTTCATCACCGCCGCCAAAGAAGCAGTAAAAGATGGGAAAGTTATTGGCCAAGCATTACCAACTATATGAAAATCAAACACCTCTTAGGAATCGGATGCCTCACCTTATTACTGTCCTGTAACCTTTCCAAAGAAACGAAAGATACCGCCAAAGAGGCCCCTGCTTCGAGGGCTGAAATTGAAGTAAATGCCAAAGTGATTTACCCCAAAAGCAGGGAATGGGCCAGTCCGGGCGGCGGCATGACGACTCAATTTAACCCACCAAGTTTGGCTTGGCCGATCAATCAGAAGGCCAATTATAGTGTGCGACTTTCTACTACGGCAGATTTTTCAGCCAACGTACTGGAGGCCCAGTCATTGCCCTATGCCCTATATAATCCGCACCAGGAATTAGAGGCAGGCCGTTGGTATTGGCAATATAAATCGGGTGATGGACCCTGGTCGAAAACGAATGTCTTTGCGATTAATGAAAAAAGCCAGGTTTTCGCTACCCCAGATGCTCAGACGCTGCTAGCAAAAATCCCAGCTGAAAGGCCCCGGGTATTGGCCTGGAAATCCAACTTGGCAATGCTAAGAACCCAAGCTAAGACCTACAAGGAGGCAGCTGAAATCCTGGCGACAGCACAAGACTTGCTTTCCGTGGCACTCATCGAGGAAAAGGAGGCCATCCCTACTTTTAGAGGTAGAAATGCCAGAGAGAGTCGCCGCATTGCCATCGATGCCAGTCGCCCGGTATGTGATCGGGTGCAATACATTGTTTCCCGACTTTCCCAGGCTTACCTCCTGTCGGGGGAGGAAAAATACGCGCAAACCGGCCTTAAATGGATACTGGCATTAGCCGATTGGGACCCCGAGGGGCCGACCCGGGTGACGGATTTCGGTGATAGTGGCGTGATGCATGCGATGGCTGTGGGTTACGATTCTTTTTATGACTTGCTCAGTACTCCTCAAAGAGAAAAGCTGCTACAAGCCATAGCCGCCCGAGGCGCTCATTTTTACGAGCACTGGGTCAATTTCCTGGAAGCACGTTTGATCTCCAATCATGTCTGGCAACATATCCTCGAGCGCTTTTTTCAAACCGCTTTGGCTGTAAAGGGTGATCTGCCAATTGCTGACGACTGGTTGACCTACACCTACGAAACCTGGCTGGCCAACTCGCCCAAACTAGGTCATAAAGACGGTGCCTGGTCAAATGGTGTCGGCTATTTTAATATGAATACCCTGACGATGCTGAGCATGACTGCTACGCTAAAAGAAATTACGGGTATCAACTTCATGCAAGATGAATGGTATTACAACAATGCAGAATGGCTGATTTATGCCTTTCCACCTAAGTCAGCTTCGGATGCCTTTGGTAATGACGGTTCCAAATTTCCGACCCAAAGCCCGATTTACATTTCCTGGGCGGATCTAATTGGCCGCCTCACCGGCAATCCTTATGCCCGCTGGTATGCCGACCAATCAAAGCAAGACACCAAGATGACTTTATCGGGCGATGAAAGCTTGAAATGGTTTTACCTACAAAGAGGCTTCAATCTAGATCGACCAAAGCCGCTAGCTAAGTTTGATCTGCCCCAAGCCCGAGCCTTTCGCGAGGTAGGCGTGGCTTATCTGCACACGGATTTGACCAACACTCCTTCCAATTTAATGCTGGCTTTCAAGAGTAGCCCTTATGGCTCCTACAGTCACACCCATGCCGAACACAATGGCTTCAACCTGTTTTACGGCGGCAAAGCCCTGTTCTCAAACAGCGGCTACCGACCCGCTATGGGCGATCCGCACTACTTGGCTGATTACAAGAATACCCGGGGTCATAATAGCATTCTCATCAATAATATGGGACAGCCCTTTGGCTCGGAAGCTTACGGCTGGATTCCCCGCTTTTTGCACGGTGAACAAATTTCTTATGTGGTAGGGGATGCCACCAATGCCTACGACGCCACCGATGCCAGGGAATTGAAAACACCCGGCAATCCTTCCAAAAATCACTCGGATGCAGGCTTGCTTCGTTTCCGCCGCCACCTGCTCTTATTGCGACCTTCTACCATAATCATCTACGATGAATTAGAAACCAAAGCGCCCGCTCAATTCACCTTTATGCTGCACAATCAACAGAAACTAGTACTCAACCTCACCGATCAAAGTGTGACCGCCGTCAATGAACACGCCCAGGCACAGGCCAGGTTATTTGCCTCCACCGAGCTGGATCACCTCCTCACGGATCAATTCGCTGATCCCCCCGTAAATTGGCGACGAAAGAAGAATCCGGATGGCAGCTTATTTGAATATGCCAGTCATTTCCATTATCAAGCCACGAATAAAGAAAAGACCAACAAAATGCGCTTCCTAGGAATCATACAACTGGGCGCCACCCAAGATGGCTTGTCTATTAAAGACATTCAACCAATAAATACAGGAAGTTTTCAAATAGGGGAGTGGACTATATCAGCCGGCATGGATGCGAATAAACCCGCTTTTTTGAAAGCTTGGAACGATGATGGAACCGCGGCTCTTTCTTCAAGCGGGAAAGTGAATTTAGGGGGCAAACAGATTGATGGGCAACTAGAGGGTAGTTCGAAACTGATGGAAATGATTGATGGGAAATTGGTTTTTCTGGAAGGGGTGGATGAGGTGCCGGAAGCTATTGAGGGGGCCTTGCGCTTGGGG
>CAJXUM010000639.1 GCA_913060855.1 uncultured Lewinella sp.
GGCATGCACCTCCCCAGGTTTGATGTCCAAGCTGATGCCTTGGAGGATGGCTTTATCTTCGATGTTTACTTTGAGATCTTTGATGCTTAACATATGTGCTATATTGAATTAAATCGTATTCGAATGGGGTTTTAGCCTACACTACCTTCAAGTGTAATAGCTAGTAATTTTTGTGCCTCTACGGCAAATTCCATCGGTAATTCATTAAAGACTTCTTTGCAGTAGCCATTAACGATCATGTTGATAGAATCTTCTTCACTAAGGCCACGTTGTTTGCAATAAAACAACTGATCCTCTCCAATTTTGGAAGTGGTGGCTTCGTGTTCTACCTTGGCTGTATTGTTGTCTACCTCCAGGTAAGGGAAGGTGTGTGCGCCACATTTGTCTCCCATTAAAAGGGAATCGCAAACTGAGAAGTTGTGGGCATTTTCGGCTTTCTTGCCTATTTTCACCAATCCTCGATAGGAGTTATGGCTATATCCAGCAGAAATCCCTTTAGATACAATCGTACTTCGGGTATTCTTACCGATGTGAATCATTTTTGTGCCGGTATCAGCTTGCTGGCGATTGTTGGTTACGGCTACAGAGTAAAATTCGCCGACAGAGTTGTCTCCTTTTAGTATACAACTAGGGTATTTCCAGGTGATAGCTGATCCCGTTTCTACTTGTGTCCAAGAAATCTTAGAATTCTTTCCGGCACACAAGCCTCTTTTGGTCACGAAGTTGTAAATCCCTCCTTTCCCGTTTTTATCTCCAGGGTACCAGTTTTGGACTGTAGAGTATTTCACTTCTGCATCGTCCAAGGTGATAATTTCTACGACTGCGGCATGCAGTTGGTTTTCATCACGCATAGGAGCGGTACATCCCTCTAGGTAACTAACATAGCTACCTTCTTCTGCTACAATAAGGGTTCGCTCGAACTGTCCAGTATTGGCCGTATTGATCCGGAAATACGTAGATAGCTCCATCGGGCATCTGACACCTTTGGGGATATATACAAATGATCCATCACTAAATACAGCAGAATTTAAGGCAGAAAAGAAGTTATCTTGATAGGGGACTACACTTCCGAGATACTTCTTGATCAATTCGGGATGCTCTTTGACTGCTTCGCTGAAGGAGGAAAAGATAATGCCGAGTTCAGATAGTTTTTCTTTGAAGGTCGTTTTGACAGAAACACTGTCAATCACGGCATCCACGGCCACACCTGCCAAAAACTTTTGCTCTTCCAATGGAATTCCCAATTTCTTGAAAGTTTCCAACAGTTCTGGATCTACTTGATCTAAGCTTTCATACTTTGGCTTTTTCTTGGGCGCCGCATAGTAAATAATATCCTGATAGTCAATCGGCGGATAATCTACATTGGGCCAGGTGGGTTCCACCATTTCCTGCCAGTGCTTGAATGCCTTTAATCTCCACTCCAATAAAAACGCGGGTTCTTCCTTCTTGGCAGAGATTGCTCTTACGGTTTCTTCGGTCAATCCTTTAGGTAAAGTCTCCGTCTCAATATCACTACTAAAACCGTATTTATAATCGCTGCGCGTGTGCGCCTCTAAAGTCTGCATTGAATCGCTCATACGCTTATCGTTTTTTAGACTAAATCTAGATTAGGGTGCAAATGTACTATTTATACAAAAAAGTATAAATAAGGTTTAGGGTTTATTTTCTTTTTTTTTTTAGTTTTTTTTTGAAGGATAGGCATTGTTGGTCAGGAGACGGACAATGGGTGGCGTGAGATAGGGGCGTGACGAGGGGGTATTGTTGGTCGGGAGACCAACAATGGCGGCGAGGGATGGGGCTGGCGTAGAGGGGTTGGCTATGAGGGATTAGAGAATCCGACGCTTCCGCCCACCCAGGTTTTATTCTTATTGTAGCGGACCCCAACCATAGCTCCTTTACTCAAGCGAACTAGATTGTTGACGAGATAAGGACGAGGGGCATTTTTTTCCCAAAGCAACATCATTCGGATTTCCAACTTCGCAGGATCATCAGCTGTAGGAATGATCGGTGCATAAGTGACCTTTCGTTGCAATATATAATTCTCAGGATCAGCGATCGATTCTATATCAAACTTATTGAGATTGATAATTACACCCGTACCGGCAAAGGAGTATAAGGGTTTGAGTACATAATTATGCAGATCTTCAGGAATTTGATCGACTTCATTCAAGTAGAGAGAATGTGGAACGTATTTGCTTTTCAGCAGTGGTAGTGTATGCTTACTGATACGGAAGAACCAGTTGGGGTGACCTACCCATTCCACATTAGCGTCCTGTGTCAGGTAAAATTCTCTTTTAAGATCGTCCCTTTTGATCAACTCATCAAATATGACCCGGTTAAAGATTCTGCGAATTTGAATCTTGCGGCCGTCTTTTATATAGAAGAGGTCCTTGCCTTCTTTTTTGACATCTGAAATGCAACAAATTTCAATACCGAGGACCTTTTCCGCCACGATAAAATCGATAGCTGTCGTCTGTTTTTTAGGTTCTACCTCCAATAGGATCACTTGCTCTGGAGGGCAGTCTCCTACTATGATTTCTCGTAATTTGGCTAGGTAAGCAGCTGAATCTAGGCCGTGAAAAAGGTGGGTCATTTCTTCAGGGATATCAAAAAACTGGCGATAGGCGCCTGCTAAGAAATCCTGGAAGAAATAAAGTGAAGGAAAGCCTTGGGCTTCAATCAACTGAGGAATATAACCGCCATTTCCATCTTCACAAATACCAAAGTCAAACTGGAGAAAGGTGGTATGCGGTGTTTCATTGGGAACCGTCTGACCCGCTAATAGTGCTCGTTCCGATCGTTGCTGAAAGTCTGGTTTCGCAATCACGTCCACCATTTCCTCACAGGCTTCCATCAACTGATCGCGTAACTTATCGGGAATAAATATTGGCGTTTCGGCAATTCTGAAAGGGGTTCGATACTGGTATTGATCGGCGACCCAATCTAAGAATTGAGTGTATTTTTCGTCAGTAAAGGCAGAATTAAAGTCTTGTCGTAGTTGGCTAATCATTAGGTTTCATTTTTCAATCGGTAGGGTGGCTGCTGTCGCTTACTCTCAAATCGTCCCCTACCCTCTTAGGTGCTTATACTAATTGGTGCTTGCGTTGCAATTGTTGCACGGCACCTCTTAAAAACTGAGGAATTAATAAATTATGTGTTAGTCCAATCTTATCAGGATCTTCCAGGTGGTCGATCATTTCCTGGTACTTATCTTCACTATGATGAGCGATGATAAGTGCTCGTCGATCGGGATCGGAGAAATGCCGTAGCATACCCACCGAGTCCGCTTCTGGGTGAAATTGAACGCCCAGCATCTCTGGCGAGAAACGGATCGCCATGATCGCTCTTTCTAAGGGAATGTGTGGTCTAATCTTTTCTAAGGCTAGAATTTCAGCTCCCATCTCTTCCAATCGGTTGTGATTAGGCTGTACCACCTGCCAGTCTCTAAAGTCGGCCACGAAGAATGGATTAGGAAGGCCTTCAAATACTTCTTCCTGCATACCCGCATCGGTCATATGCACAGGGAAGGTACCAAAAGAGGTCGATTTGCGGGCACTCACCTCTCCTATGCCAAAATGTCTACAAGCCATTTGGAAAGAATGACAAATGTATAAGACAAATTTTCGAGGATTATCCGGAACACTATTCCAGTTCCAAAGTGAAGCTAAAAGATTAAAGTATTTAGCATCCCAAATGCCATCTCCATCATGCGGGCTACCCGGCCCTCCAGTAGAAATATAAATGTCAAAATCGAGGCCAGGCACTTCTGCACTTCCTCGAACATCAAATAATTGCCAGCTGATATCATCTTCAAAAAGCGCCAAGATTTCTTTGATGCAACGCATCCCTTGATTCGGCGTGTGATCGTACAGGTCTAGAATAGCTAATCTCCGTTTTCCCATAAGTAGTCTTGTTTTCAAATAATAACCCCGTAACAAATATTAGGCCATGTGGTTGCACGTAGGGACATCTTTAGATGTATTTCTTTTGTAGGTATGGGTTTGTAGGGTACGGGTTGTCGAGTTGCGAGTGGTCGGGTGGTGGGTTATGGGGTTAGGAGTGTGATTACTCGCCGCCCCATAACTCACTATGAAGTCTGAAAATATTTACTTCTTCTTAGTCGCAGTAGTTTTAGGCTTGGCAGTCGTTGCTTTGGCCTTAGTGGCCGTTGTTTTAGCTGCTGGCTTGGCTTTAGCTGCCGTTGCTTTGGCTACCGGAGTTGCTTTGGCTTTAGCTGCCGTTGTTTTGGCTGCTGGAGTTGCTTTGGCCTTAGCTCTCGTTGCTTTGGGCTTGGGAGCAGGGGTACCAGCGGAAGCCTCTTTGATGAATGTTCCCCAAGTCAAGTTATCTTGTCCTGGTTTTTGCGCCTTTGCTTTTTCGATAGCAAAAGTAGCAGCAGTTTCAACCACCCATTCAAAATTCTCCTCTCCTACGGACTTGAGGTCAGCATCGGGAGCTGGGTTACAGAAATCAATGGCATAAGGTATACCATCACTAATTGCAAACTCTACGGTATTAAAATCATAACCTAAGCCATGATTCAAGCGCAATACATAGTCCTCCATTGTCTTTCTGAGAGCAGCAGAAACCTTGTGATCGGCTACATAACGCAAATGATGAGGGTTGCGTGGTTCATAGTCCATGATCTTCACGTATTTACCACCAATGCAATAGCAACGGAAGTAAGCGTCGAAGGTAATTTCTTCTTGAAGCATCATCACCAACTGATGTGTTTCATTGTATTTATCAAAGAAATCTTCTGCACTAGTCACTCTATATACATTCTGTCTCTTATACACATCTGACGCTGCCGACGAAGAGG
>CAJXUM010000640.1 GCA_913060855.1 uncultured Lewinella sp.
ACACTATCCTCTTCGTCGGCAGCGTCAGATGTGTATAAGAGACAGGCCGGCTTTTAGAATACTTTTCCTGTTCTGAATGGCGATAACCCTCTTTTCACTGGGACAAAATATGGAAAGTTGGTCCACCGCTTCATCGAGCTGGCCTTTGGCAACTAAATCTTTAATCAACTGAGTATCTTGTACATTCATTGTATAATCATTATTCAAAATCGAAGAAAGGTTGAAACCAATCTTTTACTTTTTGTCTGGCCTCCTCTTCAGAAATTAGGCAAGAATTCATTTGGATACCCGTTAGACGTCCGGTCGTAAAACCCAACAATCTAGCGGCTCCCTTTAGAAGTTGAGAATCTTTATTTACAAAGTAATCAAAGTCAGGAATCTGCTTCATCAAATAAAAAATCCGATAGGTTTCCTCTAAATGACCGCTCTCCATGAATCCTTGTTCCTGAATTCTGTTCATTCCAATAGCATAGTAGTAACCAAAAAGTGAGTTAAAGTCTTTCTCTTGTGGTTCTTCTTTAAGGATTCTTTCTGCTTCATAGGTGCCCTGATCTACTGATTCAAGAACGGTCCCAAAAATCAGTTCGAACTCATACACCCGAAGAAAAGAGTAAATCAAATATCCCATGCCCATCTCGTTAGTGTTGATATTGGAGTCTCCTTGAACTATATCTAATAGACTACCAAAAATTTCCTCGTATTTATGACTCAGGTTGCCGTAACCTACTATTATATCCATCATGATCTTGGTGAAGACGATGGAACTGAATTCGGCATCAAGTTCTTCAACATCAAGATCTTCCAGGCAGAGAAACTCGAGATAATCGAAATATGCATCCTCGATATTCTGCTGTGATTGCGCCAATCCCAGACCTTTGAAGGTACCTTCAATAAGATCTAAATGTTTTAGAAGTTTACCTTCTCGAATAGATTCTATTGAGTAATTACCAAATACGTTCTGGTGTACATGAGATAACTCATGTGCTACAACAAAATCTATTACACTAAATACCATGTTTTCGGCAAAAGCCCCTCCTTTGTCTGCAAAATAGCTGGAGATTTCCTCATAAAATTTTCGCGCGGGCCCGAGAGGGCGCCCATTTTTTTTGCGCCGGGAAAGATCGATCAGCGATTGCAATTCTTCCTGGTAAAAAGGGGGAAAATACTTATTCGATAAAAGTTCCATCTGCTCTAGCGAGAGTCCATGTTTCCTCTGCAAATCCTCCAGAAAAAAAGGATCCTTTAGTTCGGCGACTTTTCTGAAGGCTAATTGAGCAGTGTACATCACCCGGACAAGGAAGGTGTTATCACAGAATATGCTTGTTTCAAGGCAAACGCAATTATCCTGTAATGCTTCAAAATTCCGCTGAACGAGCGGGTCTGTAGCAGAGAACAAGTAGGCAGACTCAAAGGTTTTTTGAACCTGAAATGTGTTAATATACTTATCGGTTGCAATTTTTGGCGATCCTTTGATACTCAGCTCTTGACTGAGTTTATCAGATAATCCACATATAAACTTCACACGGTTGGTCAGCAGTCCAATCTGCTGCTCGTCAACCTTCCTATTGATCAAATTATTCTCATCTAGGTACTGACGAAATACTTCGGGATCAAGCCCGTCTTGACCTGGCAGCAGGTAATACGCACCGATAAATAGCAGGCTAATGATAATTTGTAGTCTCTTTTGCATGAGAAATTAGGGTTTTTTCCCTTTATACTTTTTGTACATGATACATCCTAATTCACTTCCTAAATCACAGGCCTTGTGATAGTCAGCTATGGCTGATTGTAGGTACTTTCGATCTCCAGTGATATCAAAATTGGTTAAATATACATTAGCCCGGAATGCATAGATAGTGCCCTCCTTATCCTTGAGTATTCCAAGGTCATAATCCTCTTCCAGCGCAGAAGTAAAAAGGCTGATAGAAGCATCAATGTCATTACTAAGGTATTGGATCGTCCCAAGTATAACAAAAGGACTAGCTGCCTTAGGCTTGAATTGGTGAGCAGCCAAGCCAAAGGATATCATATATCGCAAGAATTCCCAACTTCGCTCATCCGGTGCTTGTGCTACCATATCATAGGCATAGTTCGTATTGAAATTCGTAAATCTCTGTGGATAGCTGTATCCTAAAAAGTCAATATTTTTCCAATACCAGGGAGTCTCTTCTGGATTTACTTGGGATTCCTGAATAGTTATTCGGTGAGCGATAGGATATTGCTCAAATGCTAAAGCCACATAGATCGGGAACTCATCTTTATTGACTCTATATGCTTCTCCTAATTTTAATTCATTTTCGAGATTTGATCCAAAGAGCTTGGATACTTTGTATTTTTCGTTAGGATCAGCGTCACTTCGGATATAGGTTTCTTCAACAAATTTAAAGTCAAGATCCTGATCAGATTCTAGCTGAAAAACAGCAATCAGGTGTTCTTTTCCGTCGATATCTTGTAAATCCAGAAATAACAATTTAACTTCTTCGATATTGGAGTCGTAATTATCCCAATTAGAAAGCAGCTCACCATTATTTGATGCGGATTCTGCTCGCAATAATCGATTAAGCTCATCATCCTGACTGAATCCGGTAAGAGTAAAGAGAATCAACAGTGCAGTTAAGGATAAATACTTCATTTTGTTTATAATTTATTGGGTATTGAAATATCTATAAAGGTGTCGCTGCCAAGATTCGCTTGGAAGCGTCTTTCGCCATGATAATTTCTAATTGCAAAAAGCTAAATTGATCCAACTCTAAAGACTTCACCTTTTCGCTGACAAATGATTTATCTAGATTTTCGGTATTTGTAACCTGAATGGATACTGGTATGAAGATGTCCAGGAGAGAATAGTCGTTTGCAGTCACATAAAACTCTAACGGGATCTCAAGGTCAAGATCTAGATCAGCAATCCCGGAGCAAAAATTATCTTTTAAAGTTCCCTTAATATCATAGAAATAGCCTTCCTCGTCAAGAATAGAACCTTCTACTTTCTGATTGGCAATGTAAAGTTGATCTTCCAATGTCAAAATCATTCCTCTTGGGCGACTGCACCTAATTCTGGCACCAGTTCTAGTTTTAGCCTCTAACTTTATTTGGTTAAATAAGATCGTTTTATCAGTTGGGTTGTATAAACTCAGGCTAAACCGATGGTATCCATTTCCTGTTTTACTAATTCCTATATTTTCGAGCCTGGGACCAAAGAAACTAAGTAAGACCGTACCTATTTTTGCCTCAAAGTGTTTCCCCTCAGGACGAATTAATGCGTTTTTGGATTTTGATTTAAATCCAGCTTTATGGATGACGATCCGAATCGTCTTATATTTTTCGGCGATAGAGATCTCAGCGATAAGCCCATCTCTGCTTGAGTAAGTTTTAACCTGCACCAGCTTAGTTCCCTTATCTAAGTAGACATCTAGCGAAAAATTGGCACTTGTGTCAGCCATGGATTCTTCGAATTGAATTTCTCCTTTTATGAGTAGTTTCATACTAGACTTCTCTGCTAAGGCAGTATTCCAAATCGCCGTCGCCAAGAAAGAAAATAACAGCAAGGAATACTGTTGGTATTTACATGAGTGCAAACTTCGATGTATGCAGACCTGTAGCCGTTGTTTCATGAGTATTTATTTAGATAATCAAGTGTTGTGAATAGAGAAAGTAACTTTTATTAGCTTGAAAGTCCGGGGTACTCTACCTACTAAGAGCATGTTTGGGATGTTAATTTGCGCCTTACCTCATTCTTGATAATATGATTTGGCAATTGGCTAATAAAATCCAAGAAGCAGAACTTTCTACTGTTTTTTCGTAATCCTTGGACAATCGGCGGAAGAAATTGAACCACCCAAATGTTCTTTCCACTACCCAACGTATTTTAATAGGGACAAACCCTTTTTCACCTGGAGGCCTAGATGATATGTCTACCTCTGCTTCAATTAAATTTTTGATGAATTGTTCAAAATTTCCTTTATAACTTACATCAGCAAATACTTTCTTTACGCTTTGTAATACCGTTTTAATTTTACCGAATACTTTAATCCCTTCATTTCCATCATAGACATTGACCGCACTCACAATTACTCCTTGAACCAATCCCATTGTATCGGTAACTACATGTCTTTTACGACCCTTAATCTTTTTACCGCCATCTACGCCAGTATCTAAACTGATGAAGGAACTGATCTTAATACTTTGACTATCAATACATACAGCAGAAGCGGTCTCTTCTCTATCCTCACTATATCTTTCCATTTCATTCAATCGAATGTTCAGCTTTTCGAACCTACCATCATTTTTCCATTTTCTAAAATGATAATACACCGCTGACCAAGGAGGGTATTTACTCTCTAGATTTCGCCATTGACTGCCAGTTCTCAATAACCATAAAATGGCATCCAACACATTTCTTAGATTTAACTTACATCTTCTTTGCTCTTCAAATAAATCTTCTATAACTTCCCACTGGAAGTCAGTTAATTTTTCATATTGAATTATCATAACTTGAATTTTGTAGTGATTACCCAAGTTATAAACTGGCTTCCAGTTTTTTGCCCCTTTTCAGACTTTTACTTCCCCAAACATGCTCTAAGAATCGGATCCCCCAATCAAAAAATATGGAAATTTCGCATTCAGTTCCCAGATTAGACCCTCTCTCAAGATGTCTATCTTCTTAAGCGATATGCCATTTGCTTCATAACATAATTCTCAGAGGGGTTCCTTATTACTCGCGGCACTTATGTCAGCCGATACTAGCCAACATCGTGTACGTAATACTCACTGATGCTGTCTCTTATACACATCTGACGCTGCCGACGAAGAGGATAGTGTAGA
>CAJXUM010000641.1 GCA_913060855.1 uncultured Lewinella sp.
AGATCAGCCTCGGTCTCGTGGGCTCGGAGATGTGTATAAGAGACAGGCGTAAGACGGAGCAACAAGCCCTTTATAACGGTCATTTTATGCTAGGTGGTGGATTACCTAATTCCATTTTCATGGATGGGTCCTATTTTTTGGATAAGGTAGAGAACTTTGATTTCAGAGTGCATGCCTTCCACCATTCTGCCAACAATAACAAGCAGGTAGAAAACCAAAGATTTGGCTGGAACAATTACGGACTCGAAGGGACTTACTACCTCAATGAAGAAGGTGTCGCGGTGAATGCGAAGATGAATTATTCTCATAATTCTTCCTTCTTTTACGGTTACAATGACCTCAATGAAGAATTTGAAGACAAGAACTTTAGTTTTGAATCGGGAGAAGTTCGCCAAAGAGTTGCCATCTTCGATATTGGTGCAAGTTTATACAATGGTGCACGTACTATTCTTGATTTCAATTACAAAGCAGGCTTTGATGCTTATATTTTGCAGGATAATTTTGCAACAAGAGAGCGTGGATTCAAATTGGAGCTGGAAGGAACCAAGTGGTTTAATGAAACGCATCCTTTCACCTTGAAGCTGATTACCGACTTTAGCACCTTTAAGAATGAAGAGAGTACTAATCTAAATAACTTCTTCTTACAGCCTAGCTATACGTATCACGCGGATATTTTCAAGGTAAAGGTCGGTGCAAATATCGCCTCACATAATGATGAATTCACCTTCTTTCCTGATATAGAAGCTACCGCTAATATTGCCCAAGACCTTTTTGGTGTATACGTAGGTGCTGAAGGGGGCTTAGTGAAAAATAACTTTCGAAATTTAAATGATTATAACCCTTGGATTGAGTCTCGTGTAGATGTACGAAACACCAGCTACTACAATTTCTATGGTGGTATTAAAGGTAATATTCAAGGTATTGACTATGATGGTCAGATCGGCTACAAGAGTGCTGAGAACCTGGCTTTGTATCAATTGAGTGACCCACTCGACTCTGTTGCTCGCTTCAATGTGCTTTATGATACAGCAACTATCTTTACAATCAAAGGTTCAGCTTCTGCTCCTCTTTTCCCTGGCTTTGAATTGACAGGTACGGTGAGTCAGAATATCTATACATTGGATCGAGAAGAAAAAGCCTGGCATCTTCCTGCTTTTAGTGTGAATGTCGGTGCGGCTTATACTACTATGGAGAATAAGCTTCGCTTGACGGGTGATTTCTTCTTAGAGAATGGAGTGCCTTTCAGGGATTCAGATGGAGTGGCCAAAAACCTAAATGCCTTATTTGATGTCAGTGTCGGGGCAGAATTGTTTTTTACCGAGAATCTCGGTGGTTTCATTCGCCTGAGCAACTTAGCTAATAATACGCGACAACGCTTTCATCGATATCCGGTGATGGGGTTAAATGCACTTTTCGGTATTTCGGCCCGTTTTTAGGTATATTTTCCAAATATCAACTTCAATACAAAAGGTCATCTGTGGTAACAATAGATGACCTTTTGTATTGGTATGAAAAGCTATTTCGTTGCCAGATTTTATTTATACACAAAATTTGGCAAAATGGCTCCTTTTCCAAATAGACTACAAGCAATATAAAAAAAGGTCAAACTTTATAGAATAATTCAGCGCAAAGACTTTGATAAAAGTTGGAAAATCATTAATTTAGACTGATACTAACAGACCGTCCATTCAATTTTCTCACAAAACTTTAAGCTTATGAATATCAGCTTCAATGAGTTGCGCCAAATCAAGCACAATCTTCCCACTGGTAGTGTAAGAAAAATTGCTCAAATGTTAGAGATTGAGGAGCAAACCGTAAGGAATTATTTCGGTGCTAACAAATTTAATGACGGGGATATCACCGGTAAGCATGTCCAGCCAGGTCCTAATGGTGGCATTGTAAGTTTAAAAGATACTGCTATTTTAGATACCGCAATGAAGATTCTGAAAGAAACTGAAGTTGTCTCATAAAACAAGCTGAAAAAGGGGAAACAAAATTTTGTTTCCCCTTTTTCATGTACAACACTTCCACTTTATCATTTACGGGTTCAAGTAAAATGCCTTAGTCAAGGATTTATAAACCGGCATTCGCTGATGGCTATCTTCTTCTTGCAAGACTAGCACCTCTTTGCTAATGGTCTGCTTTTCCTTGCCAAAGGTTAGCAATAATCGCTCTGTCGGCTTTGACGGTCGAGGCTTGACCTCTACTTGCTGTGAACAGTAGAGATTGTAACTCTCTGCTAGTTCCTGAAAACGCAGACCTTCCAGTAGAGGTAATATCGTACAGAACCTCCCGTTTTCATGCAAGAGCCGTCTGACGGCCCTTAGAAGGTCGCTATGTGGCAACTTAACGGTATGCCTAACACTATTTCTATCTTGATTGAAGCTAAAAGTACCTCCTGAAAAGAACGGTGGATTGCTCACAATCAGATCATACCCCTCAGGTATGGAAGTAGGCAAGTCATAATCTTGAATGGCATCATGAAAAGCGGTAAGTCTTTCTGACCAGGGACAAGCCGCTATATTATGTCCTGCCTGATCATGCGCAGCTTCCTCTACCTCCACTGCATGAATGGTAGCCTGCTCCGTTCTTTGCGCCAACATAATAGCGATCAAACCTGTTCCTGCACCAATGTCAAGGATGGTATTGGCTTGCGCGGTTGGTGCCCAAGCTCCCAGAAGAATCCCATCGGTTCCCACTTTCATGGCGCAACGGTCTTGTTCTATCCGAAACTGCTTGAAATCAAAAGGCTTTTCTTCTTTAGTTGAACCCATATACCAAGTTTAGGACTATTGTTCTACCACATCAGACAGATTACGAATGACCAATTGTGCATCATTGAACTGCGAAACAATAGCAGTCAAAGTTACCTCCGCAGACGGTACTGCTGTAGCGGCAAAGGTGGCCTGACTTCGAGTAAACATAGCCATGGAGCCACTAGGATCTGTTAAGGTTTGTGCCCCGTCGTAGGTACCGCCAGAAAAACTGACATCCTTAACCCGAACCAAGGTAGATTCCCATTCTTCTAGGTTGTCAACGACCTGTTTGATGGTAGCTTCGCGAGGTGTAGGGAGCGTTCCCATTCCCTTACTATTAGAATTGGTCAAAGGCACATTATTAACCTGTAACAATCCATTGAATTCTGATAATTCCTGTAAAGAAACATTAATTTCCAATTCTTCCCCCAGGGCATAAGAATGCTCTGCATCAAAACGAATTACGATGCCACCTTCTCCATCTTGTAGCACTAGGTTTCGCCCCGTAAGGTTTCCATTATTGATATCAGAGATAACAATACCGGTCAGGGTTTTAGCACTAGGTACTCTACCCACCTCATCTTCAAACAACTCTCGCAATTCGGCTGCAGTGATAGGTTCCAGTTCTCCACCAGAACCGCCATCTGCACTTATATCAGATAAGTTTCGAATGAGGATTTGTGCCGAGTTGAATTCAGAAACGATCGCTACGATATCGGTACTGCTGCTTGGCACGGGTAAGTCTGCGAAAGAAGCAGCACTTCTCGTAAACATCGATATGGAACCGGAAGCATCACTAACCGTCAATCCACCATTATAAGTGTTACCGCCGGTAATCATGGCCCCTTTGATTTCGATCAAGGTAGATTCCCAATCTGCTAGATTTGGGGCAATTTCAGCTACCGTTACTGTACGAGGGGTAGGTAAAGTTCCCGTTCCATTTGAAGTAGCTGCGGCATTAGCCACCCCACTCACCTGCAACAAACCATTGAATTCTGATAATAAACTTTCTGATACAACTACTTCAACCTCTTCTCCCAAGGCAAAGCTATGCGGATCGCTAAAACGAACCACAATACCTTTGTCTCCATCTTGCAATACCATATTTCTCACATCCGTGTTCTCATTGACGGCATCAGAAATGACAACTCCTCTAATTTTCGTATCTGTAGAAGCAGGGATTTCTTGGCCTGTAAATTGAGTCCGTAATTCGCCAATGCTGATCAAGGTTTCACTCCCCGATCCTGCGCCACAGCGAGTGCCCCCCATTTGAAGGTCAGACGGTTGGCGGACTAATAATTGGCGCGTATCTCGAAATACACTGAGGACACCTACGAATGAACCTTTTCCTTCGGGTGTTAACTCATTGGCAAAATCAGCGAATCCACTGGTACGAACAATCAACGAATTACCTTTGCAATCCTCTAGGTCTCTGTTGACAGAAAACCGATTAATCGCATCTGCAAAAGGAGCGCCGGAAGAAGCAGCGGAAAATTGTACATCATCAATCTGGATAACTTTACTCAATAGTTGATCCAGACGTGTCGCATTCCCGAGTTCGTCAATCGTGACGACTTCAGGCGTGACATCCTTGTTTCTTTCTTTAACAAACAAATGGTTTTTGATAAGCAGTTCTTCAATTGGATCATCTACCGAACCATTAATTTGGTAAGTACCATTGTAATCTCCTATGTATAGTCCCTGCATCTTGATCAAGATCACCGTACCTTCCGCATAGTTATTGAAAAGACCAGTAGCATTCAAACGAATGATAAAACCGCCAGTCTCATCTTGCACGGCCAATTGCCGAAACAAATTACCGAACTGGTCGTCAGCTCCAACCGTCACCTCAAGTACTAAATCATTATCCACTCGACTAGCAGCCTGCCCTAGTGTATGTAAAGCTTTGACTTCTGAAACGGTAGAATTAGCCACCAGGGTCGTCAATCCATCCAAAGGTGGTTCATCAAAATCCTGATCTACACAACCCCACCAAGTAGTTAATACCCTGTCTCTTATACACATCTGACGCTGCCGACGAAGAGGAT